>JBAWWR010000014.1:0-32815 GCA_037146675.1 Verrucomicrobiota bacterium
GAGTTGCACGCCAAGGAGGTGGGGGTGGGGAACCCCTCTGAAGAACGTGCAAGCTCCTGAATCCTTAACTCCAAAAAAATAATGTGGCTACCGGAGTTTTGCAAGAACTTTTTGACCACCGCAGCACTATGTCAACTCAAACAATTTACCGGGAAAAGAATACAAATCGCAGTCGTATTGCCTTGCAAACACAGGCATTAGGCAAAAGCGATTTACGGCACTACGGTCTAACCACCGGCAACAGGTAAAATCACCTCAAGACGGTCGCCATCATGAAGCTCAATATCGTTAACTCGGCTTTTTTGAACTACTTCCCCATTTAATTCCACAACTACCTGTGTTGGTTTCCACCCGGCACGTTGCAGCCATTCCGACAGCCGGTAAGGCTGCTGAATCTCAACCACGTTTCCATTGGCAATAATCTTAGCCATTCAGCACTGCATCCCAATCTTTCCAAACCGGCTCGTACCCCATCGCATCGAGTTTTGCGGCAACCTGCGCCGGCGATCGGTTATCGGCAATCTCAAACTGCACAGTCGCATGTTCGCCAGCTGACTCAATTCGCCGACCGCCTTTGGTTAAATGCAAATCAGTCCGCCCTTGCCCAGTATACCCGCCAGGTTCAGTGTGACTACCGGCGCTGATCATCGTCACACCCAGCGGCATCAAGCCGTCTCGTAGCGTAGCCGGTTCGCGCGTGCTCAGGGCAATGCCGATTTCTGGAAACGTTATCCGCAACGCACAGATGAATTGAACTAATTCACGATCAGTCACTTGCGATAGTGGTTGAAATTCGCCGGCGGCCGGTCTCAGGCGCGGCACGCTGACGGTAATCTGCGCTTTCCAGCAATATTTCAGAAGATATTTGATATGTGCCGCCACAGCGATTGCTTCCGAACGCCAATCTGTCAAACCAAGCAATGCCCCGATGCCGATCCGCTTAAAACCCGCCAGATAAGCACGTTCTGGAGTTTCAAGCCGCCAGTCAAAATTCATTTTCGGGCCGCTCGCGTGCATCGTCGCATAGACTTCCCGGTCATAGGTTTCCTGATAAATAACCAAGCCTTCCGCGCCAGCGGCGACGATGGGCCGGTATTCCTCTGCCTCCAACGGGCCGACCTCCAACGCGATACTTGGCCATTCCGGACGCAGCTTAGCCACGCAGTCGCTCAGGAAATTATTCGAGACAAAATGCGGGTGCTCACCGGCCACTAACAGAATATGCCGAAAGCCTTCATTACTCAGATACCGCGCTTCGGTGGCAACTTGTTCCGGTGTCAACGTGACGCGTAAAATCGGATTATCACGGGAAAAACCACAATACCGGCAGATGTTGATGCACTCGTTGCTCAGGTAAAGCGGCGCATATAATCGGATGGCGCGCCCGAAATGCCGCAGCGTGGTTGTGTGCGCCAGACTGGCCAGCTGTTCCAGGTTGGCAGCCGGTGAGATCAGCGCCGCAAAATTTTCTAAACTAGGATGCGCAAGCGCTGTTCCGACATCCGCTGCGGTCGCGTTTTGGGCATACCGGCGCAATTCTGCAGCCGTTAACGAATTGAACGTCTCGACAAAGCTCATTGGTTCAGAAAACCGGTCAGCGGACTGGTAGCGTCGGCTTCCCGGCGTTGGGGTGCCAGACCGATTTCGTGAGCGGTGCGACCTGCGGCAACGGCAATTTTGAACGCCTCGGCCATTCGAACCGGATCGGTCGCGACGGCCACAGCAGTGTTGATCAGCACGGCATCGGCACCCATTTCCATTGCTGCCGCGGCGTGGGATGGTGCGCCAAGGCCGGCATCTACAACGACCGGCACGGTGGCTTGTTCAATAATAATTGCGAGGCTCGCCCGGGTCTCAAGACCGCGAGCACTGCCAATCGGCGAACCGAGCGGCATTATCGTGGCGCAGCCGGCATCGGCCAACCGCTTCGCCAAAACCGGGTCGGCATTGATGTACGGCAAGACTATAAATCCATCTTTGATGAGGATTTCGGCGGCTTTCATGGTTTCAATTGGATCAGGTAAAAGATAGCGCGGATCCGGATGAATTTCCAATTTTAGCCATGTTGAGCCCGTCGCTTCTCGTCCGAGACGCGCGAGCCGGCACGCTTCTTCGGCGGTGCGCGCACCACTGGTGTTCGGCAGCAACAAATACCGCTTGGGGTCAAGAAAGGTCAGGATATTGGCGAACTTGTCTTTGCCGCCGGTTAAATCGGCGCGCCGCAACGCGACGGTCACCATTTCCGCACCGCTAGCTGCCAAGGCCGCCACCATGAGTTCACCGGAAGCAAACTTACCGGTACCCATGATCAGCCGCGACTGAAACTCGCGCCCGGCAATGCGGAGTGGCTGGTTTTGATTGACTAACGCTGCCACTGGCCGTCTTTCATCAACACGCCACGATTGCCGGTGATGCCGGTAGTTGTGTCGCTCTTCTTCCACTCCGCAATGTGTTCTTCCCATTGCCGGCGTTTGACGACACGGATTTGTGCGTGCAACTCATCAAGATCATTGAGCCGCCGCTCCAGTGAATCGCGTTCTGATTCGAGCGCAACCTCTTTTGAGCGCAACGCCGCTAGCTCGGCTTCAGTGCCGGCATGGCGTTTTTGCAAATCACCCAATTGCGACCGGACGGTCACGAGCTGACCGGAAACTGACGTTAGCTTGCCGGTGACCTGTGCGCGTTCATCTTCCACGGCTTTGACCTTAGCCTTCTCGTCGGTCAATTCCTTTTCGACCGTCTCGATGCGGCCTTGCAACTCCTTGGCGCGCGCTTCGATTTTGACCTTATCATTGCTAACCGTCGTCAGTGACGCTTCCAATTCTTCCACGCGCGCAGCCATCTGCTTCTTGGTCGCCGCCATTTCGACTTCGACATTGACGACCTGATTACTGGTTTCAGTCAATTGTTCCTGCGTGGACCACAACACCTTTGACTGCTCAATCCGCGCCTGATCGCTCTGGAAATACAGCACGCCAAACACCACCAACGCCGCCGCCAATACAATCACAACAATTTTCATCGAATTATCTCCTTAAATTTCACAGACATTTTTACGGTCTGACTCAGGCGCCGATACTACCGCGAATCCCCAGAAGTGTCAAAGGGTGTGGCAGCGATCAAGCCGATCAACTGCTCGCCGGCAGCAAACGCGCGCGCCAGAAAAACATCCTCCTCAATGATACCGGAGTTGCGCATCACCACTTCCAAGCTGACACACTGCCGGTAGCTCGACCGCGCGATGAGCTGCGCCAAGCGCGGCCAGTCCACCGTGCCGGTAAATGGCAATTTGTGCTGGTCAGCAGTGCCGTCGTTGTCGTGGAGATGCAAAGCAATCAGCCGGTCGGTCAGCGTCGCCAATTCGTCCAGCCCACGCCGGTCAGCGATGTTGCCGTGACCGGAGTCGTAGCACAACCCCAGAAACCCCGGCGGATATTCACTCACCAATTGCCGAGGCGCAGAAAATCGCACCTCGTTTTCAATGGCAATACGAACACCGTATTGCCGGGCTACCGGCTGGAGTTCGTCGAGTGACCGGCGCAACGGATCAAGCAAATTAGGATGCGCGTGCATGACCACGGTTTGCCCACCCAGTCGCGCCGTCATTTCAATCCGGTTCCGCACGAGCGCCACGCCGGCCCGGCGCTCTGTCTCGTCCGGCGCAAACCACCGGCGGGTCTTCCCGGCAGAACCGTGCAGATCGAGCAGCTGCAAGCCGCACTCGGTAAAGCATTTTTGGATGGAGCCGATTTCGGCCGAACCATACTCGTAGTCCGTGTTCCACTCGTGGCACCAATGCACGTGCGTGAAACCGGCCGCCGCAATCCGCCGCAGATACGGCGCCGCGTCACCGTGGTCGGTTAGGTAATCGGTTGTGATTGCCAGCGCTGTCACCCGACAACTCGGAAATCAATCTGCCGCTTGAACAAATCCACCCGCGCGACTTGCACCCGGAGTTTGTCGCCGATTTGGATGACCCGCTTCGTCCGTTTGCCGACCAACCGCTCGCGCAGTTCGTCGTAGTCATAAAAATCGTCATCCAGCGATGAGACGTGCACCAAGCCGCGTGCCAGACTTTCGGTCAATTCCACAAAGATTCCAAAATTGCGCACGGTCGAAACCACCGCGTCCAGCGTGTCGAGCTTGCCGTCGAGGAGTTGCCGGTTGAAATACTCCATCCGCTTCAATTCCACAGATTCCTGCTCGGCCTCGCCGGCGGTCCGTTCAGTGATTGAGACGTGGGTCGCCAACTTCGTCAACTCGCCGAGGCCGTACTTGCGCGTGCCCAATAATGTCCGGTGTACCACGAGATCGGCGTACCGGCGGATTGGCGAGGTGAAATGCGTGTAATATTTCTTCGCCAAACCAAAATGCCCGACCGACTCCGTCGCATACCGGGCTTGTTTCAGCGACCGGAGCAATGCCAAATGAATCGCGTATTCCTCCACCTTGCCTGTGACGGCGGTGAGGAGTTTCTGCAATTCCTGCCGGTGCGCCACGTCACCGACTTTGTAGCCAAACGTCTGGGCGTATTCGCGGAAATCGCGGAGTTTGGCCAAATCCGGATCCTCATGAATCCGGTAAATCCCCGGTATCTGCGCCTGGCAAATGTGCCGCGCCACCGCCTCGTTGGCCGCCAGCATGAACTCCTCAATCAACTGGTGCGAAATGTCGTTGATGTTTTTCTCAATGCGCACCGGCTTACCTTGCTTGTCGAGCCGCACTTTGATTTCAGGAAAATCGAGATTGAGCGAGCCTTTGGTGAAGCGTTGCGCCCGGAGCTTGGCCGCCAACCGCCACATCTTTTTCAACTCACTAGTTAACTCGTCGGTGTCTTTCGATTCCAACCGCGCGAACGCTTCTTTGTAAGTCAGCCGGTGCTTGGAATGAATCACGCTCCGCCCAAACGTCACCTGTTTCAGCTCCAACTTCGGACCAAATTCGATGAAGCACGATACGGTGAGCCGGTCTTGCCGGGGACGCAAGCTGCAGAGGTTGTTCGACAATTTCTCCGGCAACATCGGCAGCACGCGGTCCACGAGGTAAACGCTGTTGCCGCGCCCACTCGCTTCCCGGTCGATGGCGCTGCCTGGTGTGACGTAAAAACTCGCATCCGCAATGTGCACGCCCAACCGCCAACCGCCACCCGGTAATTCGTCGACATTCACGGCATCGTCGAAATCCTTGGCGTCGTCGGGATCAATCGTGACGATAAATTCTTGGCGCAAATCGCGACGCTGCCGAATTTCTTCGGCTGGAATTACATCTGAAAGCGTGGCGGCTTCCGCTTCGACTTGTTCGGTGAACTGTGTCGGTAGCCGGTGCTTGCGAATGATCGCGAGAATATCCACGCCCGGCGCGTTGGCTTTGCCGAGGACTTCGGTAATCACGCCTTCGGGATTGACGTGCCGGGAGGTCCACTCTGAAAGTTTAACGACGACTTTGTCGCCGATCTGAGCATTGAGCGCGAGCTTGGTGTAGACGTCGTGGACAAAGCGCGGATCGTCCACAACGACGTAGTAAAAGAGTTTCGTTTTCTGCAACGTGCCGACGACAGTGTCGTGGGCGCGTTCCAAAATCCGGATGACGCGGCCGGTTGGTTTGTCGGAGGCTTTCGCTTGCCGTCGTTCACGGTACAACCGGACAAGGACTTTGTCGCCGTGCATGGCCACGCCGGTATCTTGTTCGGCGACGTACACGTCACTGGGGGCCGGCGGTTCCGGGATGACAAACGCAAATCCCTTTTCGCTAATCGTAATCGTCCCGGCTACGAGGTCGGCGGCGGCCGGTAAGACAAACCGATCTTGGCGAACGCGCGCGATTTCGCCATTGGCCAACATTTCATCGAGCACGCGCCGGTATTCGCGGCGTTGGGCGTCGTCGAGGCGGAGTTTATTGGCGATTTCGGCGCGCCGGAGCGGGTGATAACCCGGTGCGGCGAGGAGCGTTTGAATTTTTTGGCGAGTGTCCATCAGATGCGCCGGAACATTAGCACGCCGACCGCCTGATTGCAGTAATGAATAAAAATGCGCTACCTCTGAATCTCTCCAATCATGGCTCTAACAGCGAATGCGGCAAGGCGTGTGGGTTGTCTTTCCGTTCGCGGAGAAAGCGCTCGAACCGTTGCCGACACACCCATGCCTCAACGTCGTTCCAATTCATCCCCTTCGGATTGTTACCCCAGGGGCTCCACCCGTGATCCGGACGGAATCGCCAGCGATCTAAATCTTTCACCCGATCCAAAGCCCCTAGAATCCGGAGCGATTCAAACGCACAGAACGTGTCCCGTGCATCACCACGGATGTGATATTCGTTGTAGCTGCCAGAATCTGGTGAGGTGAAAAAACCTTTGCCGCGATGTTGCTTTAGAATGCCGACGATGCACGCTTCCCGGTCAATCTTGTCCAAACCGCCGAGAATTTCCAACGCGGCTAGCGAGAAATAAGTATCCTGCAATGCCGGCCAACACGGCGTGAAAAATAGACCAGACACATCCTGCCAGTCGTGAATCGGCGGCTGGCCGGGTGGCGTGCCAGACAAAGTTTGCACGGACGCAATTTGCTGGATGAGTTTTTCGCGGTCAACGAGGTCGAGGCAATTCACATCGCGCAACCAGCGGAGTTGATTGAGCGATAGATCGTGAATTCGTTCACCTTTGAACCGCTGGCTTTTCACCCATGACCACGACTCGCCATGAACTAGCATAAACTGCCATTCATTGGTTTTGAGGTGCTGGAAATACTCCGTCGCATCTTGTGATTTAAAACCCAAATCATCCCAACTGATCCAGCCACCCTCCATTGCCTTATGCATCAAACAAGCGTGCTGAAACTGGGATAGCCGCCGGCGTTTCTCTTTATTTAGGTTAAAACCTGTATCGCTAAGAATTACTTCATGCAGAGTCCGCACTGAAGTTACCGTAAAGAGATTGGTCGACGGAAGAATCAAACAAGAATATAAAGCGTTAGCGGGGTCCATCAGATAACCGCGTTGTGTGTTGTTGATTATCGGATTCGGATTGGTTGTGACGTTGCTCAAAAAAGCACGGACTTCCGTTTCGGTGACACGGACGGGTTTCAACCCCTGCAGCCACGGTGGATGCATGGCGACTAGCGTGAGCAAAGCTAGTGAAATGGCGACCCAGCCGAACATAATCCTTCTCAACCAGCGTGTCGCCGCACTCTTGGCTACCGGCACTATGAAAACTTCGGAATCTGGAACTTGACCGAGAGCGCGTTCTGAAGTCGCAAGATTGCCGGCGCGAAATTCTTGCCATGCGCCGGCCACTGCCTTGGCGACCAATGCTTCAAGTTCTTGTGGATTGGCGAAAATATTTGCGTGCAACGCGGCTAAATCTGTCGCATCTCGCTGGCCACAATGTGCAATGATTGCTCCATCCCAGCCCAGCACAATATGCGAACATCTCCGGCTGACCAGCGGTATGAAAGCGCTGGCCATATTCGTCAGAAATCTGGCTTTGACTGGCGACAATCGGAGCATCAGTCCCTGTGTTTCCCAGCGAAAATTGACCACGAGCCAGCGCGAACCGAGAAAGCGCGCAAATGCCAGTAGTGACCGGCGGTCAAACCGGTATGACTGCGCCACCGCTTCCATTCCATCAGGACATTTCAGCAAGTCCTGTGCGGCGCGAAGAAGCAAATTGTAATCCATCCGCAGCGGTCGTTGCTTCCACACAAGGAGAAATAGGACGGTTGCAAACAGTAATGGCAACTGCGCCAGCCTTGGAGGAATCCAGCCGACCCACCGCATAAACACGCCAGCCGCGATGACCGCGACGTAGACAAACATGACCACTTGAAATCGGTTACGATTGATTATCAACGAACGTGCTGAAATCAGTATCCCGAGCAAAAGGAAGCTGCCGGTCGCGAGATAAACTCCATTGGTGCCCCAAGCAACATGAGCGGAATGTTGAAGCATTATGATCAGCACTACCATCAATGGGAATCCCAAGAGCAAAGTACGAGAAAAACTTCTGTGCAAGCGCGCGCGAAATCCGTCGGCCTCGCGATAATTCCGGCGGTCAGCCTTGCCAATCCACCACATAGGTAAGATGCCAATCAGCGGACTGAACGGTATGAGCCACCAAAACAAAGAGGTTTTGCCCAGCACCGACAAGACTTTCGCACCGATACCGACGCCAGTTGCCGTCTTGGTAGTTGACGACGACAAGACCACGCCCATGACTGCCGGCGTAATTGGGTGGCTTGGACGAATCTGTTCGAGCGATTCGCCGAGGTGTTCCTCCAATCGCTCGCGCAGCGCTGCCCGCGCACGATGGAGACGGACACGAAATGCTGCCTCGGAAATTCCCAGTGCGCCGGCAGCTTCGGTTCCGCTCTTGCCTTCAAAGTAAAAGAGGACGAGACATTCGCGTTGCGCGTCGGGCAGCCCGGCTAGCGCCAACCGCAAATTGCCGGGAAGATACTGTTCGTAGGTGTTGTCGGTCGGCTGCGACGTGCCGGCATCAGCCTGTTCCAAGGCCAACGCTCGCGCTTGTTCAACTCCCGGCGATGCCGGATACCAAGATTAATTGCGATATTCCGGGCAATGGAAGTAATCCACGCCGCAAACTTTTCACCTTCACCTAGTAGCTTAAGATACCGGTAGCCACGAATGAACGCCTCTTGCGTGGCTTCCTCCGCCAGCGTGACGTCACCCAACCGGCTCCAAGCCACGGCGTAGACCCGGCGTTCGTAGCGTTCGACCAACTCACGATAACGCTCGGCGTCGCCGCGCTTTACCGCCTCGACAGCTTGGCGATCCTGTTGCGTTTTGATGTTGGCTTCTATTGGCATATCCAACCATGAGACACCGGCTAGCTAAAATTGTTACAACCGCGAACCAACTTCAATCGTTGTCGTGGCTCGCCGGTACCGGTGACTTTACTGAACCGATGAGCCGCTGCATCGCCGCTTCTTCACCGAACGCCAACACATCATCAAAGTATTGCACCATCTGCACCTCGGTGGCGTAATCCACCGTGTTGCGCTCGATGTCGGCGAGGCGTTGCCGCAAGCGTTCCCGGCGCGTGCCGATCATTTCGAGGCGAGCCGTGACGGCGCCGTTCCGGTCCGGATCCGGTTGCAGCGCGAGCATGGTGCGCTCCAGTGTTTGGCCAATCAATTCGCCGAGCAGGAATTGCCGAGTTTGCTGGAGCGACTCGCCGGAACTGCGCAGCAACCGCTTCGTCGCTTCGTCAAACGGCGGGTGGCAAATATTTTGCGCAATGAACAGCGCGTCGGAGTCCGGTTTAAATCCGAGCCGCCGCGCCGAGTACGCCGAGTAACCGGCCAGCTCCAACACCCGAATCCGCGCCCGACACGCCTCCACGCTGTAATCCCGGAAATTCGTCGTCCAGAGCGGTGGACTCTGCTCCAGATGCTGGCCCAGCTTGCGTTGCGCCAAAATCCACAACTCCACCAGCCACGGCACCGTGTTATCGCCGTCTTGCGCCTGACAAAACTGCGCCCACTTGAGCGCCGTATCGTACTCGCCTTGCCGGGCCAACGCACAAGCATACCGCAAAGCAACCGGCACACTGTTACTCCTCGCGGCCAACACCGTCTCAAACAACGCGCGCCGCACCGGCCACTCCGTCAACAATTCCGCCGCGCCCCACGCCAACTGCGCGTCATTGGTGCCGCGTGTGACCACATCAGCAATCACCGCCGAATCCAGCTGCGTGATTTTCAACAGCTCAGCCGTCTGCAACTGGCCGGTCAGCCGGCGCGTCTGATCCATCCGCCGGAAATCAGCAAACGTCGGCAAGTCACCGGCACTAGACGAACCAGCCGTCAGCACCACGGCAGTTAAGATTGAAAGTAAATGTCTCATTCTGGCTTCTGGATTCAAGCTACTGTATTCTGTCATCCCAATGGCTGTCAAAGTCAACCTTACCAAGCAAACCGTCGCGCTCGGCGTCGGCGATATTGTGGCGGAGCCGGCAACCTCGACCGGTCGCGTGGCCGGGCTCCGGCAAGCGACGCGGTTTGCGCTCGGCCGCGAAGCGCATGTCGAACACCAGCGCGCCCAAACCGCCCGGCACCCAGCCTACCGGCAGGAAATCTTCATCCGCCACACGACAACGGTTGACGATTTCGCTGTCAAAATCCAAGGCCGCATTGACGGCGTCATCGAACCGCCCGACGGTGGAACCTGGGTCGTCGAGGAAGTGAAATCGGTGATTCTACCGGCAATGACGTTCGCGACGCTGACGCCGCACCCGCAACATCTCGAACAACTCCAGTTGTACTGCTACTTCATCGCGCAAGAAGGCCGGCCAGTCACCGGCCAGCTCGTGTACGTCAACGTCGTGGACGGCACCAGTAAAGAGTTTGCGGCAACCGGACCGTTCGATGCTTGCCGGCAGCTGATCGACGACCGCGTGCGGGCGTTGATCACAACCGCGCGCGACCGCGACCGGGGCCGCCACGAACGCCGTCAACGCGCCGGTTCCCTCGCCTTCCCGTTTCCGAAACCGCGCCGGTATCAGGATGAAATGCTCACGGCGGTGACCACGGCGGTGGAAAAAGGCCGACATCTCATCGTATCCGCACCGTCCGGCATTGGTAAAACAATTGGCGCATTGTTCCCGGCGATGAAACACGCGCTGGCGAAAGACCGGCGTGTGTTCTTCGTCACCGCCAAAAACACGCAACACCAGCAAGCCGCCGAAACCTTGCGCCGACTGGACGGACCGACGGCGACGGTGTTCCGGTCGCGCGAAAATATGTGCATCAACTCCATCTACGCGTGCCGGGAAGAATTCTGCCCGCACTTGCAGATGCTGCAGTTGAAATTGCAACAGACTAAAACCATCGATCGGCTCCTCGAACAGCGCGTACTCCTGCCGGACAATCTGATGGACGCCGGCCGCGGCGTGGCGGTGTGTCCGTTTGAGTTAGCATTGCTGACGGCGGAGCGGACGGACGCCATTGTTTGCGATTACAATTACGTCTTCGATCCCCAGGTTTATTTCCGGCGCTTCTTCCAGGACGCGGATTATTCCAACGCGATACTGATCATTGACGAAGCGCACAACCTCGTCCAGCGCGCGCTGGATTACTACTCGCCAGTCTTGCGCCGCCGGCAAATCCAAGCACTGGCCAAACAACTGGCGCACGTCGAACCGGGGTTGGCACGTGAACTCCGGCAATTCCTGAACACGATTGACGATTTCTTCCGGTCACACGACCGGCAGTTGCCGGACGAATACTCGCAACTCGACGAGGAACCGGCCAATACCGCCGACCAGTTTTTGATCGAATCGCCGAAACCGTTTTTCGACGACCTGAAACCAACACTGAACCGGCTCAGCGTCCGGTATCTGCTCGACAAGATTGAAAGCGGCCGGGCAATTCCGGATGATCCGGTCGAGGAGTTTTTCGCGGAACTGGGGAAATTTTACAGCGTGCTCGGGCTGGCCGGCGAGGAATTCGCCTACGTCTTCGACACCACCGGCGGCGCGGCGCTAAAGGTCATCTGTCAGGACGCGTCCCGGCTTTTGGCCGAGCGGTTGGCTGGGTTTCACAGCGTTATCGCGATGTCGGCCACGCTCGCGCCGGCAGAGTTTTACCGGCAAATGCTGGGTTTCGAGACCGAGCGAACCGATACACTAATTTTACCGTCGCCGTTCCCGGCAGAGAACCGGCAGGTTCTCGTCGTGCCTACAGTTTCAACGGCGTTCCGGCATCGCGGTGCGAATTATGACCGGGTGGCGGAAATCATCACGACGGTAGCCGGCGCGCACGCTGGCAATTACATGGCGTTGTTTCCGAGTTACGACTTTTTGCGTGAGACCGCCCGGCACCTTACTATGCCGGCGATTGTCCAAGAACCCGGGATGACTGGCGCGCAGCGGCAAACGGTACTGGACGCGTTGCAGACAAATGTGCCGCCGAAATTGGTGCTGGCTGTGCAAGGCGGCGTGTTTGCGGAGGGCGTGGATTATCCCGGCGAGATGTTATCAGGCGTGATCGTGGTCAGCCCGGCGTTGCCGCAGATGAGCTTCGAGCGGGAACTGATGCGCCGGTATTACCAGGAGAAATACGGGAAAGGTTTTGAGTTTGCGTATCTCTATCCCGGCATGAACCGCGTCATTCAATCGGTCGGTCGGCTGATCCGATCGGAGACGGATTGCGGCGTGGCGGTGCTGGTGTGCCAGCGATTTATCCAAAACCAATACACCGCGCTCTTCCCGGCGGATTGGGGAACGGATTTGACGTGCCGGGATTTGGAACCGGCATTGGCGAAGTTTTGGGCCGGCCTCAAACGCTAGCGCGCCGCATCTTGCAACGCGCGGAACATCGCTTGCAGATTCGCCAGCGGCGTGTTGGCTTGGACGTTGTGGACGGAGTCGAACACAAAACCGCCGCCTTCGCCGAAAATCTCAATCCGTTCGCGCACCTGCCGGTAAACTTCATCTGGCGTGCCGGACGACAGCGCACCTTGCGTATCCACGCCGCCGCCCCAAAACGTCACGTGCCGGCCGAACTCGCGCTTCAACGTCGCCGGATCCATGCCGCACGCGGAGCATTGGACGGGATTCAAAATGTCGAAACCGGCGTCGATGAAATCCGGCAAGAGGTCGATGATCGCGCCGCAAGAATGGATGAAAGTCTTCCATTTGCTTTGCTCGTGAATGAGGCGGTTGATTTGCCGGTGATATGGCTGGAACAATTCCCGGTAGGTGGCCTGCGAAATAAACGGGCCGCGTTGCGTCCCGAAATCCGTGCCGGTCAGAAATACCGCCTGCACCCGGTCGCCGAGAATCTTGATGAGCGCCGCCAAATTTTTCAGGCCAATCTCACACTGCTTCTCAAAAACTTTGTGCACGTAATCTTGGCGCACTGCAGTGGAAATGTACCATTCTTCCACGTCGCGAATGCCTTTTGGATGTTTCAGCCACGGCGCCGGCACCAGAGCGATGTCGCCAAACGCCGTGCCCGGCATCGTGAGAATCACCGCGCCATCCGTCTGGCTGGTTAACTCCGTGATCCGCCGCTCGTACCAGCGCAACACGTCATCGCTGAACACGCCGAACTCTTCCAAATTGTCAGCCGGATTCAGATTGTCGTCATCCACCGGTGGTTGCCGGATGAGTGAATCGAAGAAATGACCATCTTTCGGCATTCGCCCGCTCGGCGGCGCAGTCACGTCACCGGTCGGATAAATCAACAAATCGCCGTCGGGGTTTTTGGTGACATTGAAATCGCCAGGCACCGACACTTCCGTGCCGTCAAACAACGTGAACGGTTTCCAGTCGCAGTTTTCGAATCCGAACAACGTCGTGCGCGGAATCAGTCCGACCACGTCAATGCCGAGCGCGTGCCGGAGCGGTTCATCCATTTCACCAAGCATCTGGTAGGGCTCGATGACTTTGACCCGGTAATTTGGCTCACCAAGTACTGCCTGCCGTAGCCGACTGAGCGCGGCGGCGTGCACGCCGGTCACCGCCGTGCCGCCAAAATCCACGGGCACGCGGTCGGGTTGCTGATGGTTGAGCGCAAGCTGCAATCGTTCGCGACTGGTCATGATAATCTCCGTTGCCGGCGATTGTGCCGGAGCGCATTGCCATTGCAAGACAAAACCTCACTGGTGTATGTCTTATGGTGCGATGAACATTCTTCCGGTATCGCGGCGGCCGTGGCTGCCGTACGTGGCGCCGATGGCGGTGTACATGGCTTTCCTGCTCGCGCAGTCCAACGCCAACATCATCTGGCTTTACCCGATCAAAGTCCTAGCCGTCGCGAGCACGCTCTGGTTCTTTCGCAAACATTACACCGAGCTGCAGCCCGGTTTCTCGTGGCTGGCGGTCGGCATCGGCTTGGCGGCAATTGCCATTTGGATTGCCGGCGATCCGTTTTATCCCAAAGTGGATGAACTGATGTTCCGGTCCGAATCCTGGCTCAGTAAATTGATGCATTCGCCGCCGCCAACCACGGCCACCTTGCCGGCGTTTGACCCCACGCTGATTCCGTCGGTCGTGAGCCGGTGGATTTTTATCACCGACCGGGTTGCCGGCGCGGTGCTGGTGGTGCCGGTCATGGAAGAACTATTCTGGCGCGCGTTTTTGATTCGCTGGCTCGACAACGAGGATTTTCGCGCCGTGCCGGTCGGCGTCTTTTCATGGCGGGCGTTTGTGATCACCGTGGCGCTCTTCGGCGCGGAACACAACCAATGGCTGGCCGGCCTGATTTGCGGCGCGCTTTACAACTGGCTGTTGCGTCGGACGCGCAGCATCAACGCCTGCATCATCGCCCACGCCGTCAGCAACGCCGCGCTCGCCGCCTGGGTGCTGGCGCGCGGCGATTGGAAATTCTGGTAGCTAAACCACTATGAAAATACCGGATCGTCTCATTGAATTTTTGAACCAGAACCAAGTGGCCTATGAAATCGTGCACCACCCGGTCGCGTTCACGGCGCAGGAACTGGCGGCCATCGAGGGCGTCAAAGGCCACGAGCACGCCAAGGTCGTGATGGTGAAGGCCGGGGCGCGTCTCGTGATGTTGGTCTTGCCGGCGAGCTATCGAGTGGATTGGAAGCGGGTCAAGGTAGTGACCGGTGATGCGCCGGCATTGGCGGCGGAGGCGGATTTTAGGGCGCTGTTCCCGGACTGCGAAATTGGCACGATGCCACCGTTCGGTCATCTCTATGGAGTTGAGATGTTGCTGGATGTCGGCTTTGAGCAAAACACGCGCATCGCCTTTGAAGCCGGCACGCACAGCGACGCGATCAAAATGAGTTACGCCGATTTCACGCGGCTGGCGCAGGCGCATGTGATCGACTTCGCGGAGAAGTTGCATTGAACTAACGCTTCTGTTATGGAGCCGGTAAACCGAAAGAAATCACTATGAGAAACTCCACTCGAATCTTTATCGCCATTGTCGCCGCGCTGGCAACGCGGGTGTCGGCGGATGTCAAATTGCCGGCCATCTTTTCCAATCACATGGTACTGCAAGCCGGTGTCAACGCGCCGGTCTGGGGATGGGCGGATGCCGGCGAGGAAGTGACCGTCACGATCGCCGGCCAGACGAAGAAGGTAACCACCGGCAAGGACGGGAAATGGATGGTCAAGCTCGACACATTGCAGGCCGGCGCGCCGGTCACACTCACGGTCCAAGGCAAAAACAGCATCGAGATTGCGGATGTTCTCGTGGGTGATGTCTGGCTCTGCTCCGGCCAGTCCAATATGGCGATGAGTGTTAAAGGCGCCAAGGATTTTGAGAAGGAAAAACCGGCCGCTAATTTTCCAAACATCCGCACGTTTACCAGTACATGGACGGTGTGCAGCTCGAATACTGTCGGCTGGTTTTCGGCGACGGCGTATTTTTTTGGGCGCGAAATTCATCAAAAAACAGGCATGTCAATTGGTCTGATTAATTCCTCGGTCGGTGGCACTCCGATCGAGGCGTGGACGAGCCTGGAGGCACAATTGGCGCAGCCAGAACTCAAAACGATAATCGACACCCACGCCAAGTATATCGCCAGCGCTCAAGCAATATGGAATCCCGAACAAGTCCAAGCCGACTACGAGAAGCAATTGGTCGCGTGGAAAGAAGCCGCAGCCAAGGCCAAGGCCGGTGGTAAGCCAGAACCACGCCAACCGGTCAAACTGATTGAACCGCGCTTGCAGACGGATCCGCGCGCCGGTCTGTTCAACAGCAAGATTGCGCCCTTGATTCCGTACGCATTGCGTGGCGCGATTTGGTATCAGGGCGAAGCCAATGCCAGCGCCGGCAAGTTGTACGGCATGCAACTCGCGACGCTGATTCAGGATTGGCGGACGCGCTGGGGTAGCGAATTTCCATTCGCATGGGTGCAATTACCGGAGTACATGGGAGTGCAGACTGTACCGGTCGAAGAGTCGGGCTGGGCGCTTGTGCGCGAAGGAATGTTACAGACTTTAAAACTGCCGCATACCGGCATGGCAATCGCACTCGGCACCGGTGAAGCCGGTAACATTCATCCGAAAAATAAACAGGAAGTCGGTCGCCGTCTGGCATTGTGGGCGCTCGCGACGGTGTACGGCCAGAAAGATGTGGCGTCGGGGCCATTGCCGGCCGGTCACAAAGTCACCGGCGATGAAGTGGTGCTTTCCTTCACGCACACCAACGGCGGACTCGTGGCGAAAGGTGGCGAGCTAAAAGGTTTTGCCATTGCCGGCGCGGATCACAAGTGGATTTGGGCCAACGCGAAACTTGCCGGCGACACCGTGATTGTGTCGCATCCCGACGTTAAATCGCCGGTCGTGGTCCGATACGCTTGGGCTAATAATCCAGCGGAGGCGAATCTTTACAATGGCGCCGGCTTGCCGGCCTCACCATTCCGCACCGACGCGCCGTAACACAGCATGGCCGCTGAAACACCAATGAAGATTTTGTTCGTCGCGTCCGAGTGCGCGCCGTTCGCCAAGGTTGGCGGTCTCGGCGACGTTGTGGCTGGGCTGGCCAAAGCGCTTCAGCAACTCGGCCACGATGTGCGGGTGATGTTGCCGTTGTACTCGTTCATCGACCGGCACAAATTCGGATTGCACGTTGTGAGTTCGCATTGCATCCACATGGGCGGCGGCGCGGAAAACTGGGTCGGGCTGCATGAAGCGCCACTGGATGGCAGCGTGCCAACTTGGTTTGTTGAATACGAAAGTTATTTTGGCCGGCTGGGCCTCTACGATGGACCGACCGGGCATTACGCCGACAATGCTTACCGGTTCGCCTTGCTCTCCAAAGCCGCGCTGCAAATCTGTAAAGACCGGAATTGGATTCCGCAAATCATGCACGTCCACGACTGGCCGAGCGCGCTGGTGCCGGTCTTTCTGAAAACGTGGGACCGCGTCAACTCGCCGCTGGCGGACACAGCCAGCGTGTTGACCGTTCACAACATCGGCTACCAAGGCGTCTATCCGCCAGACGTCTTTAAGTACATCGGCATTACCGGCAACCATTTTCATCCCGGCGCGCTGGAAGACCACGGAAAACTCAACCTGCTCAAGGCCGGTATCAACTACGCCGACGCGCTTACGACCGTTTCGCCGACGCACGCGCAGGAAATTCTTGCGCCCGATGGCGGCATGGGTCTGGCGCCGTTTCTGAACGCTCGCCGGCCCGATCTCTTTGGCATTCTGAACGGCGCGGACTACGACCACTGGGACCCGGCCACCGACGCGCTCCTACCGGCGCGTTACACCGCCGGCAACCTCGCCGGTAAAGCCGTCTGCAAAACGGCACTCCAACGCGAACTCAGTCTCGCTGAACGCCCAGACGTGCCGGTATTCGGCATTGTCTCCCGGTTCGCTACTCAAAAAGGCTTTCGTCTCCTCCGCGAATCCTTGCCGACAGCGCTCAACCAGATGCAATTCCAACTCGCCGTCCTCGGCAATGGCGATCCCGATACCGAAAACTTTTTCCGCTGGCTCCAAACCACCTATCCCGGCCGCGTCGGCGCAGCCATCGGATTTAACAACGAACTCAGCCACCGCATCCAAGCCGGCAGCGATTTTTTCCTGATGCCGTCGCTCTACGAACCATGCGGCCTCAGTCAGATTTACGCGCTCCGGTATGGCACGTTGCCAATCGTCCGCGCTACCGGCGGCCTCGACGACACCGTCGTCAACTACAACGAAGCCACCGGCACCGGCACGGGTTTCAAATTTATCCAACCGACCAGCCAAGCGTTGCACAACACCATCGGTTGGGCGGTCAGTACCTGGTTTGACCGGCCGCAGCACATCGCCCAGCTCCAGCAGCAAGCGATGGCGCAAGATTTCTCTTGGACAATTTCAGCGACGCAATATCTCCAAGTTTACCAGCACGCCCTGCGCGCTAAGCACAGTACGCCGACCGGCTAGTGCCACCTTCGCTATTCTTGTCGCTTGCCAGCAGCTTCAGGCTTCGGTTATTGTTGAAGGGTTATGGCTACAACTGTTTTAGTCGGCGCCCAATGGGGCGACGAGGGCAAAGGTAAAATCATCGACGTCCTGACCGAGCAGGCGGACGTTGTCGTCCGGTATCAGGGCGGCAACAACGCCGGGCACACGGTCGAGGTCGGCAACGAGAAATACGTACTGCATCTCGTCCCGTCCGGTATTCTCTATCCCGGCAAGCTGAACGTCATCGGCAACGGTGTCGTCGTCGACCCGCTCGCCTTGCTCGAGGAAATCAACCACCTCCAGTCGCGCGGCATCGCCATCAACGGCAATCTGCTCGTCAGCGACCGCGCCAACCTCGTCCTCCCGTACCACCGGCTGCTCGACGCCATTCGTGAGGAACAAAAAGGCAAAGGCAAAATCGGCACCACCAAACGCGGCATCGGCCCGGCGTATTCCGACAAAGTCGGCCGCACCGGCATCCGCGTCGTGGATTTACTCTCGCCGGCCAGCTTCTCCGAAAAACTCCGCCGCAAAGTTCGCGAGACCAATGAAATCGCCCGCGCGTTCGGCGCCAAGCCATTGAGCTTTACCAAAATCAACGCCGACTACCTCGCCGTCGCCAAGAAATTGCGCCGGCACATCGCCGACACCGTCACATTGCTCAACCGGTATGAACGCGACGGCCGGCAGATCCTCCTCGAAGGCGCGCAAGGCACATTGCTCGACATCGATTTCGGCACATATCCATTTGTCACCAGCTCGAACACCACTGCCGGTGGCGCGTGCGCCGGTTCCGGCATTCCGCCGCACCGAATCGGTCGCGTGGTCGGCGTGATGAAAGCTTATACCACCCGCGTCGGCGAAGGTCCGTTCCCCACCGAATTGCTCGACGCCAGCGGCGCGATGCTCCGCGAGACCGGCAAGGAATTCGGCGCCACGACCGGCCGCCCGCGCCGGTGCGGCTGGTTCGACGCCATCGCCACCCGTTTTTCCGTGATGTTGAACGGCATTGACGAACTCGCCGTCACCAAACTTGACGTGCTCGATACGTTGCCGAAAATCAAAGTCTGCGTCTCCTACAAACTCGACGGCAAACTCGTCGAAACCGTGCCGGCAGATGTGGATGCCTTGTTGCGCTGCAAGCCGGTCTATCAGGAATTCGACGGTTGGCAGACTTCGACCAAACTCGTTCGCGATTTCGATGACTTACCGAAAAAGGCGCGCCTCTATCTGAACAAGCTCGCGCAGCTCAGCGGCACCAAGCTCGGCATTGTCAGCGTCGGTCCGCGCCGGGCCGAAACCATTTTCCTGTGACCCAACCGGCCAAAAACATTCCCCGACACATCGCCATCATCATGGATGGCAACGGCCGCTGGGCCAAACAGCGCGGATTGCCGCGCGCCGAAGGCCACCGCATCGGCATGGAAAGCGTTCGCGCCATGGTCCGCGCGTGCAGCGAACTCGGCGTCGAATACATGACGTTGTACGCGTTCTCGTCGGAAAATTGGAAACGCCCGCGCACCGAAGTCGCGGCGCTGATGTATCTGTTGGAATTTTTTCTTAAGCAGGAAATTGCGGAGTTAAACGCCAACAACGTCAAACTCGCGGTGATTGGACGGACACACGACTTACCGACTAGCGCGCAAAAGCAATTGGCCAAAAGTATCGAAACGCTCAGCAAGAATACCGGGCTGACGTTGGTCTTGGCGTTGAGCTACGGCGGCCGGGCGGAAATCGTGGACGCAATGCGCAGCATCGCTCGCGAGGTCAAAGCCGGGCACCTTGAAATCGCCGACATTGATGAAACCGTCATCGCACGAAATCTCTATACCGGCAACATCCCGGACCCGGACTTACTAATTCGCACCAGCGGCGAAATGCGGATCAGCAATTTTCTCCTCTGGCAGATTTCTTACGCCGAAATGTACGTCACCGATGTGCTCTGGCCGGACTTCCGCAAACCGGAATTACTGCAGGCGCTGGAAGATTACAGCCAACGCAGTCGCCGGTTTGGCCTCGTCAAACCGCCCAAGGAAAAATGAGCGAACCCGTCCAACCAATTGTCAGCGCGAACCCACGGTCCGGCTTTGGCTGGCGGCTGGCCAGTTCACTCGTGTTGTGGGGTGTAATGCTGGCAGTCATCTTCTGGTTGCCGCCGACGGCACTCTACCTTTTCATGAACCTTTTCGTCGCCCGCGCCATCTGGGAATTTTACCGGATTTGCGAAGCGAAAGGTTTGCGCACCTACAAGGTCTGGGGCGTCATCGGCACCGTGGCGATGATTTCCGGCAGCTGGTTTTTCTACCGGCAAACCAACCGGCTCGCGCTGTCATACGACTTCGACATCCTGATCCTGCTCGTCTTCGCGCTTGGTGTCTTCATTCGACAATTCCCGCAAAAGCTGAATCCCGCCGGCATCGAGACGATGGCCGTCACATTGTTCGGCCTGATCTATGTCGCGTGGCTCGGCAATTTCATCACGCGCATCAACTTCGCCAACATTAACGGCCGGTATTTCGTCATGCTGCTCGTGGTGGTCACGAAGTTTACCGACATGGGCGCGTACATCGTCGGCTCGACTCTTGGCCGGCACAAAATGATCCCGCGCATCAGCCCGAAGAAAACCTGGGAAGGGACCATCGGCGGCATCGTATTTGCGGTCGGCGGCGCGGTGATGTGTCTATACTGGCCGCATCAGCTTAGCACCGGCGTCCTCGCTTCCGGTATGAATCTCACTCACGCGCTTGTAATCGGCCTCCTGCTCGGCGCAGCGGCTGTGATTGGCGACCTCGCCGAATCGCTCATCAAACGCGAAGCCAACATCAAAGATTCCAGCAACATCTTGCCGGGCCACGGCGGCGCACTCGATATGCTCGACAGCTTTTTATTCACCGCGCCGTTGCTTTACGTCTATATGCGGCTAGTTTTGCAGTCGTGAACGTCGCCGCCGTCCAACTCGATATTGCGTGGGAAAACAAAACTGCGAACTATGCCAAGGTTCGTGCCTTGCTCACGGCCGCGCGATTAACGCCGGGCACCTTGGTTGTCTTGCCGGAAATGTTCGCTACCGGGTTCACACTTAACCTCGCACTGGCCGAAGATACCGGCACCGCACTGGCCGCGATTGCGCGCGAGCACCGTGTCAACCTGCTCGCCGGCATTGTTCGTCACCAACGCAACGTAGCGGTGCTGTTCGACGCCAAAGGCCAAGAAGTCGCCTGCTACACGAAGCGCCATCCGTTTCGCCCCGGCGGTGAGGCGGTCGAAGCGGGCACTGAATCAGTCACCGTTCCCTGCGGCGAATTTCAACTCGCTCCGTCCATCTGTTACGACCTGCGGTTTCCGGAAGTCTTTCGCGACAGCGTCAAGCGTGGTGCCAACTTGTTTGCTGTCATCGCCAGTTGGCCGACCTTGCGGATCGACCATTGGCTGGCGTTGCTCAAAGCCCGCGCTATCGAAAACCAAGCCTACGTCATCGGTGCAAACCGCTGTGGTCGCGATCCGAGCAATGACTATCCCGGTCGCAGCCAAATCATCAGTCCGCGCGGTGAAATCTTGGCCGAGGCCGGTGCCGACGAGGGAATCATCCAAGCGGAGTTGGACTTGCCGGCGCTGGATGCCTACCGTCTGAAATTCCCGGTATTGGCGGAGCTGGAACCGTGAACGCCGCCATTTCATACCTATCCAAAAGCCGCGTGAGTCTGGCCAAACACTAATGATGCCTTATGAAGACTCCAAACAAAATACTGCGGGCGCTCGGGATTCGGAGGATGGTCATCAAACAAAGAGCGCACCTCTTCACTGTATTGTCTGTATTGTGGACTGCTTTCTCGGCCTTGGGAGTCCTTTTATTTTCCAACTACCATCGCTATCACACGAGCCGAATTGACTTGGTGGTTGCCTTAATCATTTGGGCATTTCAAGCGGTATTTATTGCCCTAGCGATTCACTTCTGGTTGACCGAAATGGAACGGAAAGCAACTGCCATATAGAGGCAGAATCTAGCTAATCGCCAGCGTTAGCTGGTATGTCCGTTATGTGCGCTGTCATCATCTGTGTTTGTCTTGCGTTTGGTGTTCGCGCAACGTCGCCAAGTGTTGCCGGTACATTGCGGTACCTGGATCAAGTGCCACCGCGCGTTCCAGTTGCCGGCGCGCTTCCTCAAGCTGACCGATCCCGCTGAGCGCACTACCAAACTTCGCCCGCAACCGTGCATCGTCTGGAACTTCCCGCACCAACTCCCCCAACCCACCGGCCGCCGCCGCAAAATCACCCAGCTCCAACTGACAATCCGCCAGCGCCCGCCGCGCCCGCACATCGCTAGGATGCCGGCGTAGAAATTCCCGGTAAGCGGTCTGCGCCTCGGCTAGCCGGTGTTGCCGGGCAAGTTGATGTACTAATTCCAACTCCGCGCCAGCCAGCGCCGTACGAATACGCGGCTCAAATTGCTCCCGCAATTTTACCGGCTGTGCTGCCAATATCGCCAGCGCTCGATCAAACGCGCTGACCGCCGCCGGGTAATCCTTCTCGGCCAACGCTGCGAACCCAAGTTGCGCCTGTGGCAAAAATGCTGCCGGCTCGACCTGCGCTGCACTGCTCCACAACTTGCGCTCCGTCTGCCAATCCCCGCACCGCACCCACGTTTTACCGGCGTGATGGATTAACACCACCACCAAGATTACCGGCCACCAACGGCCGCGCATTCCGACAAGCGTTAGACTCACTCCAACCAACGGCAAATAGGTGAACCGTTCCGCCATCACGCTGCCGATGGGTAAAATCAAATTCGAGACCGGCAGCAGTGCCACAAAAAACCACGCCCAACCCAAAACCAAATTCGGATACCGGCGGCGTTGCCACCAGACCCACGCCGTCACGCCGGCAAGCACCGCGACCGCCACCGCACTCCAAACGGTTTCGACTTGGACGTCGTGAAATACAGATTGCCGGAACGGCACCAACGCCAGCGCGAGATACCGGGCCAAGACCTTGCCGGCAACGAGCCGTTGCATCCACGCATCGGTGAAACCGGTATACGCCACCTGTTCCAGTCGCACGCCGGCAAAGAGATATTGCCGCCACGCCAGATAGACAAGCGCGATGCCGGCGTAACCGGCCCACAATTGCCACCGCCGTTTTGCCGGTAATCGCCACGCCAGCACAAGCGCCAATGCCGGTGTCATGATGGCGCTTTCCTTACACAACAATGCCGTGCCAAACGCTAGGCCGCTGAGTATCGGCCGGTTGCGCACAAACGCGACCAACGCCGCCAGCACGAAAAATGCCGCCATTAATTCCGCTCGCCCGGCCACCCACGCCACGGATTCAGTTGTCAGTGGATGCCACGCGAAAAATACCGCAGCCAGTAACGCGCCGGTCGTCGGTGCGCCGAGTTGCTGGAGCAACAGCACCAACAGCGCCACCACCGCCGAATGCCAGAGCACATTGGTCACGTGAAACCCGGCCGGCCCACTTCCAACGGCTTTGTCGAACGCGTAAGACAATGTCACCAGCGGCCGGTAAAGTTTTTGTTCCGGATGTTGCGGCGGGTACGCTGTGGTAAATACGGCGGCCACGTTGAGATGCGGCGCGTTCAGCAGCGGATTCTCCACTACGAAATCCGCATCGTCGTACACAAACGCGGCACGATAGACCGGGCTGAACAGCAAGACCGTCAGCACCGGCAACACGAACCACCAAAATTTACTTCGCAGCATTTGCGCCAGTATCCGGTAAGCCGCGATGTGGTCAAGTGTGAAAGCCGGCACCAAAACCCAGCCGCCGCCGGGCTAATGTTCGCGGCTGTACAGCAGTCCGCCGTTGCCGACGGTCGCGGCGCGATTGGCGCGGACGATGGGATTCACGCCCAGACTCAACCAAGCGGCCGGAAAGTCCGGCTTGTATTGGGTCGCTTGCCGGTATGCCAGCCGCGCCTCGTCTGGCCGGCCGCTTTGGCCGCAAGTCACGCCGAGGCGCACCCAGGCAAACGGATAATCCGGCTCCAACTCCACCGCGCGCCGGTAGGCCGCAATCGCCTCGGTCCATTTGCCCTGACCTTCGCAGCTGATGCCGAGGTTGGCCCACGCGGCGGGATTGCGCGGGTCAAGCTGGGTCATCTGCCGGTACGCGGCAATCGCGTCGCCATATTTTTCCTGCTGGCAATACACCTCGCCCAACTTGCCCCACGGCAATGCCGATTTCGGCATCAGCTTGATGGCTTGCCGGTACGCGGCAATCGCTGCGGCGTCTTTGCCTTGCGCGAGATAATTAACGCCAAGACCAACCCAAGCGTAGGCGTAGTCCGGATCAAGTTGTAAGGCGTGCCGGTAGGCGGCCACGGCGTTGTCATAAGATTTCAGCTCCATGTAGGCCGAGCCCACACTCGCATGCGCTTCCGCATAACTAGGGAACCGGCTCACCAATGCTTGGGCCGCTGCCAACACGGCCGCCCAATCCCCTGATTCTTGTGCGGCTACGGCGCGTTGCCATTCGGGCGACAGAAAAACTTCACTATCGGCGTTGTCACCAACTTTATGTCTGGGCAGGAGCGACACCGGCTTCGCACTGGCATTGGCCAGCAATTTCCTGACCGCATCAGCCGGGATGGCGTAATTCAACAGTCGTGGATCGCTCACCAGTGCGCGGATAACGCCGATGACCGCCCCGTGCTCATCCACCACCGGCGAGCCGGCGGCTCGCGGATCAATCGTCGCGGCGACTTGAATCCGGCGCGTTTCTCCAAACAACGTCCGCACCGACAACACCGTCCCCTCCACCGGCACCGGCGCATCGGCACCGATGATTAAGAGCGGCTTGCTCAACACCGTCCCCGCCGTCCCCGACTGCACTGTCCGCAGCGGACTACTGACAATCGCCACCCGTTGCCCGGTCACGAGCGTGCCGGTATTGCCGAGAACCAAGCAGGTCTGATTGCTGGTGGTGAGCTTGAGCAAGGCCAAATCATTTTTCACATCGGTGCCAAGCATACCCTCAACGGGAAATGGCTCACCGCTAGTCGGCGTAGCCAGCACCCGCGCGGCGCGCTCAACCAGCCGAAAATCCGTCACCAGCTTGCCATCCGCCGACACGAAAAACCCGTTGCCAGTCGCAATTTCATTCCCGGCCCGGTCATAAACGTCGAGCCGCACGATTGCCAACTGCGTTTGCCGCGCCACCGTTTCCAAGTCGAATTCCGCCATCGCCACCGCTCCGGCCAGCCCGATTACACCGACACCGACCAACCACTTCATGCCGGCGCGTCCTTCGAACTTGGTTCCGTAAATAACCCGATTACGCTCGTGAAACCGTGCACAAATGTTTTCCCACCGACCGGCCCGATTTCGCCATTCGCAAAAAATCCCGCGACCGGCAACGGGCCGAGCACCTGTTGCAGCGCTTCAATATCGTGATTTGGTTTGCCGAACATTCCGGCACCGCGGCCCATGCAACTCACCAGCAACGCGCCGTGAATCTGCGCGTGACCGGGCCGCTCCCGTTCCCGGCACAATAACGCTTCCAAATCCGTGGCCGCAGTCGCCCCATCGCGCAATTGAAACTGAACCGTCTGCCCGGTCCGCACCCAATCGCCAATGGCCATCGCTCCGGAAGCCGGGTCGTGACCGATCAGGTTGCGCACCAGAAAATCGCCTCGGCCAAAATCCTCCTGATACTCGTTAATCACGCGCCCCAACAAGACTGTGGTCTGCGCGAGCTTCTGGTCGTCGGCCGGCAACTGCGGCAACAATTCCTGCAACACCGCTAACGGCGGCCGGCCGCCAAGCTCCATAATCACGTTCTTGTCCGCGCGCGTGATTGTCAACGGCTGACCAATCGGCCGGCAACCTTGCGAAATTAACGCGCGCAATTCAATATTGCCAGACAGCGCCACGCCGACCGCGCCAGCCTCCAGCGTCGCGTCGTCAGAAAACAACCGGCATTCGCCCGGTTGCCGTCCGCCACTGGCCAGTCCGCCGATGAGCGGCGCAGCTGGATACGCTTCACCAAGCGTCTCCACCAACTGCGCCGCCGGAATGCTGAATGGATCGAGAAACACCAGCAAGTTCGGTTGCATTGCCGGCGTTACTTCCAGTTGGAAATGCCAAAAAGCCGGGCTGTCAGCCGCGGCCAGTGTCTCGGCTGAGATTGAAAACGGCACCACTTCCACGCCCGGCAATTGCGCCGCCAACACTGACACTGCCGGTTGTTGTTCGCACTCTTGCCGGTTGCCGAGAATGCCGGCCCCACTACAGCCGACCAAGTGCCGGGCCCCGAGCGCGCGTCGCACCGTCTCACCAAAACCGGCATTCGCCTGCAACACATCCGGATGCGCGAACAACAATACTAAATCGATTTTCTCCGCGCCAAATTCCGCACGGACCTGGCGCGACAAGTCTTGCACCAAGTCGAGCAAGTCAGTCTGTGTTGAAAGTGCTGAAGCGAATTTCATCTGAGACAATGTCACGCAGTCGCGTCCCCGGCGCAAGTCCGAACCGCCGGTTTCTACCGAGTCGCGCGATAATCGTTCAGCCAGTAAAAACCGCCGATGACGATGCCGTGTGTGATTTTACCGGTGCGAATCAAATTCGGTATCTCCGCCAGCGGCATCAGTCGGACAACGATGTCTTCGGCGTGGTCGAGTTTTAATTCCGAGACCCGCCGGCAACCGGTCGCGAGGACGTAGTGCTGCCGATTGTTTTGGATGGCCGGGTTCGGATGCACCGTGCCGAGCAGTTCCACTTTGTCCGGCGCATAACCGGTTTCTTCGAGCAATTCGCGCCCGGCGCATTCTACCGGCAACTCGCCGGCATCCATCAAGCCGCCAGGTGTTTCGAGTTCAACGGTGCGCGTGCCGTGCCGCCATTGCTCCACCATCACAACCTGATTATCCGGCGTGAGCGGGATGACGTTGACCCAGTTTGGCTGCTCCAACACGTACATGTCGTGCGGTTGGCCAGTGCGCGGGTTGATGGTCACGTCGTGGCGCACCTGAAAGATACGACAATCAAGCTCGCGCCGTGAACTCTTGATTTCCCAAGGCTGAATCACTTGGCGGTGACTTGCTCTAATTTTTGAAGAAATTTAGCCGCCGGTAAGTAACCGCTGACTTGCGTGACGAGCTTACCGTCAGCACCGACAAATGCAATGAACGGAAAACCGTGCACGCCGAACTGTTGGGCGAGCTTGGCGCCGTCAGCGCTTTTCTCTGGGTTGACCTTCAGCGCAATAAAATCTTTAGCGAGCTTGGCTTGGACGTCTTTGTCACTGTAGGTATCACGGTCGAGCTTTTTGCACCAGCCGCACCAGTCGGTATAAATATCCACCATCACCAATTTCTGTTCCTTCTTCGCCTGTTTCAATGCGTTGGCGTAGTTATCTTGCCAATCAACCGCCCACGAACTGCAGGCGCATAAACAAACCAGTCCGCTAAGAATAATCTTTTTCATGCTGACTCCTGCTTTACCGGCAGCTCAATCCACCGGCCGTGTTCTTTGATCAGCGCGATAAGTTCGTCCACCGCCTGCGCTTCCGGAATGTGCTGTTTGACCTGCGTCTTGCCGACCCACAACGAAATCTTGCCAGGCGCGGTGCCGACGTAGCCGAAATGCGCGTCGGCCATCTCACCGGGACCGTTGACGATACAGCCCATAACCGCGATTTTGACGCCGATCAAATGCGCCGTTCGCGCTTTGATTCGCGCCGTCACCGCCTGCAAATCAAACAGCGTCCGTCCGCAACTCGGGCACGCCACATAATCCGCCTTGAACGACCGGCAACCGGCCGCCTGCAAAATGTTATATGCCAACGTCACCGCGCCGGTAACCTGCACCGCATCGCCGATGCCATCGCACAACAGCGCGCCGATGTTTGTGCTCGTCGTCAACAGGTTGCCGGTGTCGTCGCGCAACAAAATCGGCCAGTCTGGCGCGCGCGCCGCCAACAGCCGGTACGCTACAATCATCTCCAAGCCGGTGCCGGCGCGGACTGTCAGCAAGCGCACCGGCATCCCGCAAAAATCCGGCAATGTCAACGGATTCACTTCCAAAATCTCCGTCGCAGTCGGTGAAAATTCTGCCGGCAAGTCACCGGTCCCTTGCGCCGCGCAAACGCGCACCGGGTTACCGGCACCGATGGCGATACCGTTAATGATTACCGGCTGTGTGACGCGGCGGTGGTAGGCAAATGGATCGCGTGTTTCAATCACCGGCGGTACTGCCGGCGCTTGACCGGTTGGCAAATTGTATTTGCTCACGAGTTCGCGGCAGACCGGGATTTCGTGCAAACTATCCTCGGTCAATGAGACACGTACCGTGTCACCGAGACCGTCTTCGAGTAATGCGCCGATGCCGATGGCGGATTTAATCCGGCCATCTTCTCCGCCGCCGGCTTCGGTAACGCCGAGATGGAGTGGATAATTCCAGTCCGCGCCTTCGGCGTTGAGTCGGGCGACGAGCAGCCGGTAGGTTTCGATCATCACCTTCACATTGCTCGATTTCATCGAGAGAATGATGTCGTGGTAATTATTGTGCCGGCAAATCCGGACGAACTCCACCGCGCTCTCGACCATGCCGAGCGGCGTGTCGCCGTACCGGTTCATGATCCGGTCGGAGAGCGACCCGTGATTCGTGCCGATGCGCATGGCGCGACCGAGTTGTTTGCACTTGAGCACGAGCGGCGTGAACGCTTTTTCCAGCCGCTCCAATTCGTCGGCGTATTGGTCATCGCTGTACTCGCGGGTGGCAAACTTTTTCCGGTCGGCGTAGTTGCCGGGGTTGATGCGGACTTTCTCCACCCACTCGGCGGCTTCCATGGCGGCGATTGGAACAAAATGAATGTCGGCGACAATCGGCGTGTTGAGGCCGCGCTTGCGCAGTTCGCCGACGATGTTCTTCAGGTTTTTCGCGTCGTTGATACTCGGCGCCGTGATGCGCAAGATTTCGCAACCGGCTTCGATGATCGGCACCGCCTCCTTGACGCAGGCGTCCGTGTTCATCGTGTCGGAGATCAGCATCGTCTGGATGCGGATCGGATTGTTACCACCGACGCCGACGCTGCCAACTTTCACTTCGCGGGTGACGTGGCGGCGCCGGTGAAATGGATTAGCGCAATAGTTCATGGCGCGGCGGTTGCCGGCGCCGGTTCATTGGTGCTGGGCACGCTGAGCACCGGCTGCTTGTGCGGCAGGAATTTTTGGATGTCGTTAAACGTGATGTAGAGCATAAACCCAATCAGGATCGCCGCAAACCCGGTCGTCACCACGCGGACAAAGCGCGCATTGACCGGCTTGCGAATGATGGTTTCGATCAGCGCAAACACGATGTGTCCGCCGTCGAGCACCGGCAATGGGAGCAGGTTGAAAATCGCGAGATTGATGTTGAGCACGATGGCCAGCCACAAACCGCGTCGCATGCCGCCACTGGAAAACTCGCCCCACCAGCCGCCGAGAATACCGACCGGGCCGGCAAAGCTTTTGACGCTGACGCCGGTTTGTTTGTGGTGAATCACGGCGTAAACACTGTTGCCGAGCATTTCGAACACGTCGCTAAATTGTTCCCACGGCTTCGGGCCGGGCCGGGCGATTTGCTCCGTGAGCTCAACACCGATGCGCGCGACTTTTGCTTGTGGCTCCACGACCGGCGTGACCGCCGACACCACCACCACCCCGGCGCGCAGTAATTTAATGTGCGTCGGTTTATCAGCGCGTTTGCTGATTAACTCGATCAACTGCGCCCGGCTATAAACCGGCACGCCTTCGATAGCGAGAAACTCATCTTGCGGCTGGATGCCGGCGCGGTCCGCCGGCGAGCCCGGCCGCGCGCGCACCGCAACCGGCCGACCCGGCGGATAGAGCCCGGTCATTTTGATGCCGAATTCTTTTTCGTAAGTGGTTTCGAGATTGCATACGATCCGCTCGCTGCCGCGCATGAGCACGACGTTGACGGTCGGCTCAAAACTCAGGGCGACGCCGGTCAGGATATCGGTCCATTTGCTGACTGCTTTGCCGTTGAGTTGAATGATGCGGTCGCCAGAGTGGAGACCCGCCAGCTCTTCGGGGCTATTCGGCTCGACCCAACCAATGACGGTCGAGTGGTTGGCCGCCGGCATCCCGATGCGCCAGAGCACGGTCGCAATCACAAACGCCAGCACCAGATTCATGAACGGCCCGGCAACGGCGACGAAGATTTTATCAACCGGTCGCGCTACCGGTAATTCGGCGGCCGCTTGATCGGTCTTGCCTTCGATCGCTTCCAGCGGCCCCATCTGCGGCAGCGCGACGTATCCGCCAAACGGCAGCCACGCCACTCCGTACTCAATGCCGGCACGTTTCCAGCTGAAAATCCGCGGGCCGAAACCGATGAAAAATCGTTCGACAATCATCCGGCGCCGGCGCGCCATCAGGTAATGCCCGAACTCGTGAATGAACACCGTCAGCCCAAAGAAAAACAACACCAGCAATGCCGGGTAAACGTAAAGCCGCACCAAATCAAAAAACTTAAATAGCATGTTCGGCTTCCCTTCGCGCCCAGGCGTCTGCTGCGAGAATCGCGTCCAGCGGCGGCTGACTAACCGGCCGGTGCGCGTTCATTGTTTTTTCCACTGTAGTAAAAATATCCGTGAACCGGATCTGCCCGGCCACAAACCGCGCCACGGCGACTTCGTTGGCCGCGTTGAACACCGCCGGCAACGTCCCGCCCACACGCCCGGCGAGGTGTGCCAGGCGGAGCGAGGGAAATTTATTCTGGTCTGGATTCTCAAATGTCAGGGTCCCGATTTTCGCCAAGTCCGTCGGCGGCATCGAATTCGGCAGTCGCCTCGGCCCGACCAGCGCATATTGAATCGGGTGCCGCATATCCGGCGCGCTCAGCTGAGCTAGCATCGATCCGTCCTGAAATTCCACCATCGAATGGACAATGCTCTGCGGATGCACCACCACGTCCACCCGGTCAATCTCGATGTCAAACAGCCACCGCGCCTCGATCATCTCCAAGCCTTTGTTGAATAGCGTCGCCGAATCAATTGTGATTTTCTGGCCCATGCTCCACGATGGATGCTTCAACGCCTGCGCCAGTGTGATGTGCTGAAACTCTTCCCGGTTCGTCAACCGGAATGGCCCGCCCGACGCCGTCAAAATCAACCGCTTCACGTCCGCCGGGTTGCGGCCTTCGAGACATTGGAAAATCGCGCTGTGCTCGCTGTCCACCGGTAGCACTTTCACGCCGTGCTTCTTCGCCTCGCTCATCACCAATTCGCCGGCCATCACCAAAATTTCCTTCGACGCCACCGCCAAATCCTTACCGGCACGAATCGCCGCCAACGCCGGCTCCAATCCCGCTATGCCGACAATCGCTATCAGCACAATATCCGCCTCCGGCATCGTCGCTAATTCCACCAACCCTTTTTCGCCGGTCAACACCGGTGACTTGATGCGCTGTTCCAGCTCGTGCGCTTTCGACCGGTCGGTCATCGCCACGGCTTGTGGATTAAATTGCTGAATGGCCTTTTCCATCCCGGCCACGTTTTCGCGCGACGCCATGCCGATGATGCGTACATGCTCCGGCAAATCCGCGGCGACTTTTTGCGTACTAACGCCAATCGAGCCGGTCGCGCCAAGCAAAACAATGTTTTTGGGTTTCATGTGGCACGCGGACAATACCGGCGAATCGCCGCAACCTCAAGCGTTTCTCGCACCACCATGATCGAAGCCTGGAGCACCTTTTAGATTCCGGAGAACTGGCATCCGTGGTTCCTAAAACAAAACAGCGGCAGGAGGTAATAATCCTACCGCTGTTATTTTCGCCTCCCTTCGCCTGCCGTAAAGGGAACACTGTTGATTGCGTGCGCTAAATCAATGTCGATGCCGGCGGCCAACAGCGCGCAGCATGGCCCTGACCGCGGAGTGGCGTGCACTGACAACCACACCGCGTTGCATCAAGTCTACGACCGCGAGGCCCACCTCGTGATCGTTGCGGGAACATTCTGCAACCACGCTGATTAGCTCGCCAAGTGTCAATGTGCGTTGGTTTCGGTGCATGTTTTTGTCCTCCTGTTTTGTTTATGTTTACCCAGCTTCATCTCACGCGAAAATAATTGTTGTCACCTAGGAATACTGCACGACCAAAAAACCAAAACACACCACCCCGATAATAATGAACGCCAAGATCACCATGACGGCTTTGGTATCAGATTCATGGCTTACCATAGTCACCTCACGCTGCGCTCGCCGCCACGGTTTCCTTGGTCGCAATGATTCCTGACACAAGGAACCGCGGTGTATACGTGAATCCCAAACACGCGTTGACCAATAGTTGGTATCCACCCGAATCTCCAAGCAGCACACAGCGCTGACCGATCGTCAGTCGCACGGGCGAAACAAATGAAAAAGGCTTTCCAATTGGCTCCCGCGCGAGTGTCGATTCTGCCGGGAAATTAATATACTCAACAGGATAAGTCTCATTCTCGATGCTCAGCTTGTAATTCATGGCTGTCTCCTAGTAAGAACGGCGGTAGGGCTCACCGTGCCCCTACCGCCATTCCGTCTAACCAACCCTCACCGTAAATCCTTTGCATGCTGAAACCATAGCCGATTCAGTCAGAACGACAATCGGGTGAAGTGTGTATTTGGTGGTGGGGGGAAATACCTAGTAAATGCAGCCCCAAAACCGTCAATTAGGCTAGATTGTAGCGAGCTGTCGCGGGCGAGTTGAAGTTGTTGATCGGCCCCGACTCTCTAGCTATTTTCCCTGCTCGCCTGATCCAAATCGACTATGGACAAGATAGCGACTTCACGACCAAAAATATCGTTGAGACAAAAAACTTTTACAGGAGCTTGGAGGCTGGTGGAGAGGAATGGATTCGAACCATTGAAGGCATAAGCCAGCAGATTTACAGTCTGCCCCGTTTGGCCACTTCGGTACCTCTCCATCAAGG
>JBAWWR010000015.1:0-31597 GCA_037146675.1 Verrucomicrobiota bacterium
CGGAAAGTTTTCGGCAATATCGTTAAGTATATCAAGATGGGCGCCAGCTCGAACTTTGGGAATATGTTCAGCGTGCTGGGCGGTGCGTATTTTCTGCCGTTCTTGCCGATGGCTCCAATTCAAGTCCTCACTAACAATCTGCTCTACGATTTCTCACAGGTCGGCATTCCGCTCGACAATGTTGACGAGGAGTATATCGCCAAGCCGCGGCGCTGGAATATAGCCAGCATCCGCAACTTCATGCTTTTCATTGGTCCGATAAGTTCAATTTTCGATTACGCGACGTTTTTTCTAATGCTCTATTTCTTCAAATGTAACATTGGTAAAGACGTCGCCAACCCGGATGGCACTACGCAGGCCGCGCTGTTTCATACCGGATGGTTTGTGGAATCTCTGCTGACCCAAACCCTCATCGTCCACATCATCCGTACGCAGCGAATCCCATTCATCCAAAGCCGGCCCAGCGCCGCTATGTTGGGTAGCACGCTGCTGATTATGGGCGTTGGCGTCTGGTTGCCGTTCTCGCCGCTGGCGCACTGGCTCGGCTTCGTGCCGTTACCGGCTGTATATTTTCTGTGGATTGCCGGCTACCTTTTGGCGTACAGTGTCCTCACGCACAGCGTCAAAATGTGGTTCGCCCGCAAGTTTGGGACTGACTAATAATCATGCGCAGCATTTTAACCGCACTCCAAGAAGGACGGCTCTTTGAATTGCCTGAAGGTGGCAATAAAGACCGCGTCTTGGAATTCCTTGCACGAATTCTGGATGCCAACCCTGACATCCAAGTCGGCACCGATGCCATCGAAGAAGTCAAACGGCGCGAACAGGAATGTAACACCGGCATCGGCATGGGCATTGCGGTTCCACATTTTCGCACTCAACGCGAGGATGGCGAACTTTACTGCGCCATCGGCTGGTCGACCGGCGGGATTGATTATGGGTCCTCCGATAACGTCCGCGTCCACCTCGTAGTGATGTACTACATTCCCGGCGCTCAGAAGAACGTCTATCTCAAAGAAGTTTCCACACTCGTCAAGGCCATGCGGAAACTCGGCGGCATTGAACCGATCGCCAAAGCCGCCGACCTCAACGCCGTCCGTAATCTGCTAATCGACTGGGTCGCCTCCGTCGCCGGCGAGTCCGGTCCAGAAGCCGTAGCTCGCATGATTCGGCTGGAGATCAAACAATCTCAAGCCATTCCTGTCGCGCTCGTCCCGCCGGTAGCAGTGCTGGTCGGCGAACGCGCCGTTGCGGCGTTAGCATTTTCTATAGTCATCGTTCCCGGTCGCGGTAACTTCGTTCTTGCCACCGACCAGCAATGGACCGCTGCTTTGGAGCACGAGAATAATTTGGCCGAACGTCTTTCAGCCGGTAACGCTTTTATTGCGGCGGGACGGCAGGTCTTTGTGTTGGGCACGACCAGCTATGCCGATGGACGGACGTTGCACCAATGCGCTGCGATTGCGCTTCCGGCAAAACAGGCATAGTCAAGACTTGACGGGGTGGGGTGCATCACTTACCGTACGCCCCTTATGTCAGCCACCATTGAAACTATTGCTCCGTGTCGCAAAAAATTACGCATTGAAGTCGCCGCCACCCGAGTCGCCGGTGTGCGCGCCGAAATCCTCCAAGAATTTCGTAAATCCGCCACTCTGCCAGGCTTTCGCCCCGGCAAAGCCCCGGAGCCGATGGTGGAGAAACGTTACGCGAACGAGATTAATCAGGAAGTCCAGCAACGCCTCATCCCTGACGCTTACCGTGAAGCGGTCAAAGAACAGAAGTTGCACGTAGTCGGGATGCCGAACGTGGAGTCGGTGGAGAATCTGCTCGGCAAGGCGTTGGTGTTCACGGCGACGGTGGATACGGCTCCGGAGTTTAAGTTGCCGGAATACAAAGGCATTGCCGTGAAGAAGACCGAGACGCCAGTCACGGACGCGGATGTGGACAAAACCATTGATACCTTGCGCGAACAGCAGGCGGACTTTGTGGATATTATCGGGCGCGCGGTAAAAAGTGGCGATTTCGCAATCATCAACTACAGCGGCGTGTCCGATGGTAAGCCGATTGGCGAGCTGGCGCCGGAAGCGAAGACGTTGGGCGAGCACAAAGATTTCTGGTTGTTGATTTCGCCGGATTCATTCTTGCCGGGATTCAGCGAGCAATTGATCGGCACTCAGGTTGGCGAGAAGAAGCAGGTGTTGGTGAGTTTCCCAGCAGATTTTGCGGTGAAACCGCTTGCCAGCAAAAAGGCGACATATTTTGTGGATGTGACCGGTCTCAAGGAAAAGAAGCTACCGGACGTGAACGATGAGTTCGCCAAGAAGCTCGGCGTGGATTCGGCTGACAAGCTCAAGGCGGAAGTCCGCAAAGGACTCGGCGGCGAACGCGAAGCGCAGGTGCACTCCGAGATGCGCAAGCAAGTGGTAGATCATTTGCTCGGCAAGGTGGAGTTTGAGCTGCCGGAGTCGTTGGTGGCGCAGGAAACCAAAAGCATTGTCTATGATCTTGTCCGCGAGAATAGCCAGCGCGGCGTCGGGAAGGATGTGCTCGAGAGCAAGAAGGAAGAGATTTTTGGATTTGCCGCACAAAGCGCGAAGGAGCGGCTCCGGTCGTCCTTCATTCTCGGCGCGATTGCTGAGGCGGAGAAAATAACCGTTGAGGAAGCGGAGATGGAACAGCGCATCGCGGCCATGGCGACCCGGTACCGGATGCCGGCGGAGAAGTTGAAGGCGCAGTTGGATGAAAAAGGCGGACTGGGAGAGGTCGAGGAGCAAATTCTGGTCGGCAAGACCCTTGATTTCCTCATCGCCAATGCTAAGGTCGAAACAACGAAAGCTTGAGGCGGTTATGGCACAATCACAATATCTGATTCCGACAGTAATCGAGCAAACCGGCCGCGGTGAGCGGGCGTACGACATCTATTCACGGCTGCTGAAAGATCGGATTATTTTTCTCGGCACAGCAATTGATGACAACGTGGCGAACATCATCACGGCGCAGTTGCTCTTTTTGCAATCGGAGGATGCCGGTAAAGACATTAGCCTCTATATCAACTCGCCTGGAGGTTCGGTCACCGCGGGCTTGGCGATTTACGACACGATTCAGTTTCTGAAATGCGATGTGACGACTTATTGCATCGGCCAAGCCGCCAGTATGGGCGCGGTGTTGCTGGCTGCCGGCACGAAGGGTAAGCGCTTCGCATTGCCCAACGCCAGGATTATGATTCACCAGCCTTGGGGCGGTGTACAAGGGCAAGCGAGCGACATTAGCATCCAAGCGAAAGAGATTTTGCACACACGTGACCGGTTGAATGAGATTCTTGCGCTACACACCGGTAAGACGGTGGAAGCGATTGCCAAGGATACCGACCGTGATTTCTTCATGTCTGCTGCGGAGGCACGTGAATATGGATTGGTGGACGAGGTCGTGAAATCGCGCCGCGACGCCGACAAGAAATCGGTGTAAGGTTAGGTATGGCTAAGTCACCTAGCTTGACGCTTTGTAGCTTCTGTGGAAAAACCCACAACGAGGTGCGCAAGCTCATTGCCGGGCCGGGTGTGTGCATTTGCGATAACTGCATTAATGTCTGCAAGAGCGTCCTCGACCGGGAACTTAGTCCGGCTCCGTCCAAAAAAGGCAGCCCGCTTCCCAATATTTCTAAGCCGGCGGACATCAAAAAACAACTCGACCAGTATGTCATTGGACAGGAACGCGCCAAAAAAACCATCGCGGTCGCCGTTCACAATCATTACAAGCGGATTCAGCAGGACACACCTGGCGATAAGGCAAGCGCTGCCGATTGGAAGCAGGCGCATCAGGATGTGGAGATCGAGAAGAGCAATATCCTGATGATTGGGCCGACTGGCTCCGGCAAGACCTTGCTGGCGCGGATGCTGGCACGGTCGCTCGATGTGCCCTTCTGCATTGCCGACGCGACGACACTCACCGAAGCCGGTTACGTCGGCGAGGACGTCGAGAACATCATCCTCCGGTTGCTCCAGGCCGCCGACTACGACGTAAAACGCGCCGAACTGGGTATTGTCTACATTGACGAGATTGACAAAATCGGCCGCAAAAGCGATTCGGCGAGCATCACGCGAGACGTATCCGGCGAGGGCGTCCAACAGGCGCTCCTGAAAATCCTCGAAGGCACGGTTTGCAATGTCCCGCCGCAAGGTGGCCGAAAACATCCTCAACAGGAATACATCCGCGTCAATACCGAGCACATTTTGTTTATCTGCGGTGGCGCGTTCATCGGTCTCGATAAGATTATCTCCCGACGGATGGGTGAACATGCGCTAGGATTTGAGCACAATCGCGCGTCGGTCACACCGGCACAGCGCGTCTCCGTGCTGGAGCATGTCGAACCAGAAGACCTGTTGCAGTTTGGTATGATACCGGAATTTGTCGGCCGGTTACCGGTCGTCTCCATGCTTAGCGAATTGACTGAAGCCGAACTGGTGGCCATCCTTGGTGAAACCAAGAACGCCATGATCAAGCAGTATCGGAAGCTCTTTGCGATGGAAGGCGTCAATCTCAACTTCACTAAGGACGCACTGCGTGCACTCGCCGAGGCGGCGATGAAAAAGGGCACCGGCGCGCGCGCTTTGCGGTCGCTCTTGGAGAAGATGATGATGGAATTGATGTACGATATTCCCAGTCGCGATGATATCGCCGAAGTCACCATCAACCGCGCCGTCGTCGAGGGAAAGAGCGAGCCGTTGATCCAGAAGAAGCAGACCAAGAGCGCGGCTTAGATTTTTTAAACGCGAACGATGCGCGTTATAATTTAAGGCATGATGAAAGTGATCATGGTAATGTTCGATTCGTTGAACCGGCATTTGCTGCCGCCGTATGGCTGCGACTGGGTGCAGGCACCGAATTTTCAGCGACTGGCACAGCGATCTGTGACGTTCGACACCAGTTACGTTTGCTCAATGCCTTGTATGCCGGCCCGACGGGAGTTGCACACCGCCCGCCCCAATTTTTTACACCGATCATGGAGTCCACTGGAACCGTTCGATGATTCCGTGCCGGCAATGTTGAGCCAGCAGGGCGTCTACTCGCATCTGGTGAGCGATCACTATCACTATTGGGAAGACGGCGGAGCCACCTACCACAACCGATACAATTCATGGGAGTTCATGCGCGGCCAGGAAGCGGATCGGTGGATGGGGCAGGTGACCGATCCACCGATTGGCAACGCGGTTGGCCGCAACGCGGGGCCGGCCGCCAGGACCGACCGCATCAACCGGCAATTCATGCGCCGCGAAGCGGATCAGCCGCAGGCGAAAACCTTTGCCGCCGGTCTCGATTTCATTCGGCGCAATCGGGATGCCGACCGGTGGTTCCTGCAAATTGAGACCTTCGATCCGCACGAGCCATTCTTCACCCAGACGGAGGATCAGGATCTTTACCGGGATTTGATCGGCACCGGCCAACCGCTCAACGACTGGCCGGGCTATGGACGCAGTAGTGGTCAGGACGTGAGCCCAATGCCGGCGCAGTTGCGCGGGCATTATGCCGCTTTGGTGACGATGTGCGACCGGCAACTGGGCGCAGTGCTCGATCTGATGGACGAGTTGAAGTTGTGGGATGACACGATGTTAATGGTGTGGACGGACCACGGTTTCCTGCTCGGTGAACACGATTGCTGGGCGAAGTGTGTGATGCCGTTTTACGAGGAAGTCGCCCGTACGCCGTTTTTTGTCTGGGATCCGCGGTGCCGGCAAGCGGGGGAACGCCGGCGCGCATTGGTGCAACCGGCGACGCTCGCGCCGTCGTTTGCGTTTACGAAAGGCTGTCCGCTGTTGCGGATGCCGGGGTCAACTTGGGTCACGGATGAATCGGTCTGGCAGACGGCACTGTACGATCTCGCCACCGACCCGAAACAAGAACGCCCGATTACCGACCCAAAAATCGAGCAGATGATGATTGCGCATCTGGTCCGCCTAATGCGTGAAAATGACGCGCCAGCCGAGCAATTTATTCGGCTTGGATTGCCGTCTTAGATCTTTTCGACGCGCACAGTAGCGCGCAGCGCGTGCGTTTGACCTGGTGCAAGTGTGACAGAATTGCAACGCGCATTGACGGTCTCGATACAAAGCATCGCCGGCCATTCGTCATCGCCAAAATCCGGCATAGCTTTCGCCTTCGCAATCCACGGATTCCAGACCACCGTCGAATCGGAGCCGGTTTTCTCGACAACAATGCGGCGCTGCCAACCGGGGTCGTGAATAACGCAGGTGGCGCTAGTATTCAGGTACAGACGGTCGGTCTCAGCGGTGAACCGGATTGGATTAGCGCCTTGTGACTGACCGGTGACACCTTCGACTGTGCTGTCGTACCGGGCGTTTTCCAAGCCGGTCACAGAGCATTGGCGAATGTCGCTGACGGCAAAGTAAGTGTGCAAGGCTTCCTCGAATTGTAGCGGTGTCTTGCCGGTGTTGTTAACCTCCAGCGTCAACTCTAGTTGCCGTCCGATAGCGACCCTATATTGCAAGAATGGCGGCAATGCGAAGAGTAGCTCGACGACACCATCGGCGCGTTGCACAGTTGAAATCAAATCCCAGTCAGTCAGACGAGCGGTGCCGTGCGCTGGAGCAGTGGGATCGGTCGGGTGCGCGCCAAACCACGGAAAGATGACCGGGATGCCGCCACGGATCGGCTTGTCGGCTGCGTATTGACTTTGCTGACTCATAAACAAGACCGGCCGTTCACCATGCGGCTGAAAGAGTGCGACTTGTGCGCCGTGCCGGTAAATGGTGGCGTTAGCGTGTGGGCCGGTAATGGTCAGACGGGTGAGGTTTCCGGAACTGGATTCGAGTTTTAGGATGCCCGGTAAATCGCATTGGGTATTCATTGGGACGGCATCATACCGCGCCGCCGCCCGAACGTCAAAAGCGGATGGGTGGATGTTTAATCTTGCGCGAGCTTCAGGTGGGTGTTAAGAATTTTAGTACAGTTTGTGGGTGGCTGGGTAGCTCAGTTGGTAGAGCACTGCACTGAAAATGCAGGTGTCGTCAGTTCAATTCTGACCCCAGCCACCAATTTCTTTGACGGAGGCTGGACCCCGGTTGCTGAATAACTTCAATTTTCTGGCCGGCATCGCTCTGATGCTGTTAGGCATTCGTTGTTTGCGCCGCGGCTCGGAACGCTTTTTCGGGACGCGGTTGCGTCAGTTACTCCATGCCGCCACGCAAAACCGATGGCGTGCGTTATTGGCCGGCATCGTCATTTCAATCCTGACGCCGAGCAGTACGGCGGTGGCGCTGTTGACGGTGGAGGCGATTAGCGGCGGATTCATGTCGTTTCAGCAAGTGCTGGCGTTGATGCTCGGGGCCAATATCGGTTTCACGCTGACAGTGCAATTGCTCGCGTTTAAATTCTTTATTTACAATGCCCTTTTCCTAGTCGCAGGCATCCCAGTGTACGTATTCAGTAAGCGCATTCAGTGGCGCGGCGCAGGGCAGGCGCTGATGGGTGTCGGTTTTTTATTGCTGGCGATTCAGCTGATTTCGAGCGCAGTAGCGCCGTTGAAGAACGAGCCGGACGTCGTGCGAATTATCGAGGTGCTGGGGAACCATCCGATTTGGTTGATGTTGTTTGCAGTCCTTTTAAAAATCATCCTCCAAAGTGCGACGGCCACTATCGGCGTCGCCATCGCAATGTGTACGCAAGGTGTCTTGCCGGTGTCGGCAGCGGTCATAGTCGTAATCGGCGCGAACATCGGCATCGGCGTGACCGCGTTGATTGCCGGGTTTGCTCGCACCGATACGCGGCGCATGGCGCTGGGCAATTTGCTTTTTAAGCTAGTCGGCGCGGCGGTGTGCCTGCCGTTCCTGCCGCTGCTTCTCCGGTGGCTTGCGCCGTTGAGTCTGGTCGGCGCCACGCACGACTCGCAACTCATTGCCAATGCGCATACGCTGTTCAATCTCGCATTGGCCGGTTTATTCCTACCGGTGTTGCCGTGGATTGCCGGCGGATTGGCGCGACTCATACCGGAACGGGTAACGGATAAAGCGGAATCGGAGCCGCGTTATCTCGATTCGGCTTCATTAGAAAGCCCAGCGTTGGCATTGGGGCAGGCGACGCGCGAGAGCTTGCACATGGCCGACCACGTGCGGGCCATGCTCTGCGATACTAGGCAAGCGTTGGCAACCGGCGATGAAGCACTTTGCGCAGCCGTCCAAAAGCATGATGACATTGTTGACCTGCTCAACAACGCAATCAAGACCTACATTACCAAGTTGTCGGAGCAATCGCTGACCGGCGATGAATCGTGCCGGCAAGTTGCTTTACTGACGTTTGCCAACGACCTCGAAACCATCGGCGACATCATTGACAAAAATTTGATCGATCTTGTGCGGAAGAAAATCAAACTCAACGTCGAGTTTTCACCGTTAGGGCGGGCGCAGTTGGACGGATTTTTTGCGGAAGTGCTGGCGAACTTTGAAATTGCCGTTGCCGCGTTTGCGAGTCAGGACCGGGTTCTGGCCGAGCAATTACTCCAACTCAAGCGTCACGTCGACGCTGAGGAAGTCGAATTGCGCAACCAGCATTTCGACCGGCTCCGCGCTGGCTTGGCGGTCTCGTTTGAGACCAGCGCCGTCCACCTCGACCTTCTGACATTCCTCAAGCACATCAACTCGCACCTAACCGCTGTGGCGCATCCAATTCTTGAAGCGAAAGCAGTCTAACACAATGGAAACTGTCGTCTACAATCCCAGTAATTGGCTTGATCCACTCGATTGGTCGCAGGTGTTCCCGGAGCCAACCCGTCCGCTAGAAATTGATGTTGGCTGTGGTAAAGGCGGATTTCTACTGTGGGCGGCCGGTGTGCATCCATCAACGAACCACCTCGGCATTGAGCGCCAACTGGTTCGCCTGCGTAAGGTGGACAAGAAGGTTCAGACGCGGCAGCTCGCGAACGTCCGCCTGCTTCGTATCGAGGCCGGCTACTTTGTTGGCAAACTCATTCCACTGCAATCGGTGAACGCCTATTATATTTTCTTTCCAGATCCGTGGCCCAAACGACGGCATCAGGCAAATCGGTTGTTTCAGCCAGAGTTTGTGGCCGATCTCGTCCGCACCTTGAAGCCCGGCGGCGCGGTGAACGTTGCCACGGATGATTTGGATTACTTCGCGCAAATCCAAAAAGTCATGCACGCTTCCGGTCGGTTTTGCGAAAATCAGGCTGATATGTTACCGGTCGAAGCGCAGACAGAATTTGAAAAAGTCTTCATTGCGCGGGGCCGGCCAATCGGACGAGCGAAGTTTTTAGTTGAAAGCTGAGGATTTCTTGTCATCTTGGCGGCGGTCGCAGTTTTGCAGTTGAACAGCAACAGAAGAACTATGCTCGGAAAGGTCCATGGCCATGCAACAGACGAATATTCCAATCCCCAACCAAGACGCCGAAGTATTCCTCCCAAATCCTGAGATCATTGCCGCTGCCAACGTTCAGAATGTTGATCAAGTTCGCCGCGAGGCGGCTGAAGACCTCGAAGGGTATTGGGCGCGGCGTGCCGGTGAATTGGAGTGGTACCGGAAATGGGACAAGGTTCTCGACGAATCGGAGAAGCCGTTTTTCAAATGGTTTGTCGGCGGCAAGACCAATATTGTGCTCAACGCTCTCGACCGGCACGTCAAGACCTGGCGGCGCAATAAGCTGGCGTTGATCTGGGAAGGCGAGACCGGCGATGTGCGCACATATTCTTACCACGCGCTCAACCGGGAAGTCTGCAAGTTCGCCAATGTGCTTAAGTCAATGGGCGTGACCAAGGGCGACCGGGTGACAATTTACATGCCGCGCATTCCAGAGACGATGATCGCCATGTTGGCCACGGCCAAACTCGGCGCGATTCATTCGGTCGTGTATGGCGGTTTTTCAGTTGAGGCGTTGCATGGGCGCATCGAGGACAGCGAATCCAAAGTCATCGTCACGGCCGATGGCGGACGGATGAACGGCAAGACGGTGCAGTTGAAGAAAATTGTGGATGAAGCGTTGACCCGTACGGCGGCACCGGAAAACGTCGTTGTGATTAAGCATTTGGGTCTTGATGTGACGATGGAGCAAGGGCGCGATTTTTGGTACCACGAGTTGATGACGTTGCCGATGGCGCGTAGTGCCATGAAATGCGAAACCGAGGTGATGGATGCGGAAGACCCACTGTTCATTCTCTACACCTCCGGCACGACCGGTAAACCAAAAGCGATTCTGCACACCCACGGTGGCTACCAAGTCGGAGTTTCTGCGACAATCAAAGATGTATTTGACCTGAAGGAAGAAGACCGCTGGTGGTGTACTGCCGATCCCGGTTGGATTACCGGTCATTCATACATCGTCTACGGCCCGCTGCTGTGCGGGGCCACGTCGTTTATGTATGAAGGCGCGCCGACGTATCCGTATCCCGACCGGTGGTGGACGATGATTGAAAAATACGGCATCTCGATTTTTTATTCCACCCCGACGGCAATTCGTGGACTGATGCGTTTCGGACAAGCTTGGCCCGGCCGGCACGACCTTTCGTCGTTGCGCTTGCTCGGTTCGGTGGGCGAACCAATCAATCCCGAAGCGTGGCGCTGGTTTTATAAACATATTGGGCGTGAAAAATGTCCAATCATGGACACGTGGTGGCAAACCGAGACCGGTATGTTCTTGCTGACGCCATTGCCGGCGACGCCGCTCAAGCCCGGCTCGGCAACGCTGCCGTATCCCGGAATTGATGCCGATATTTTCAGCGAAGATGGCAAGCCGGTTAAGGTTGGTGAAGAAGGATTCCTCGTTATTCGGAAGCCGTGGCCCGCAATGATGCGGACGCTTTACAAAGATCCAGACCGGTATGTTCAAACCTATTGGACGAAATTTCCGGGTGTTTATTTTGCCGGCGACTCCGCACGCCGCGACAAAGACGGTTATTTCTGGGTCATCGGTCGGGTGGACGACGTCATCAAGGTCAGCGGTTACCGGCTCGGTACCGCCGAGCTTGAGTCCGCATTTATCACGCACCCGGCAGTTGCGGAAGCCGCGGTCATTGGTCTACCGCACGAAATTAAAGGCACGGCGATTCACGCCTATGTGATTCTCAAGCCCGGTCACGAAGGGTCCGAGGCGTTCATTGAAGAACTCCGGCAATATATCGGTCACGAAGTCGGTCCGATTGCTAAACCGGAAAAGATCACCGTTGTTCAGTCCTTGCCCAAGACGCGCAGTGGTAAAATTATGCGGCGCGTCCTCAAGGCACGCGCGCGCGGCATGGACGAAGGCGATCTTTCGACACTCGAAGAATAACCGGCAGCGGATTGCTATTTGCGGGCGATTTTAGTCACGGCTTCTTCGACGATCAGGCGATCGTCGAGTTGCGTGGTGACGAGTTGGCGATTGGCTTCCTGTAGCAATTCCAGCGCGCGAATCAGTTCCGCGATCGAGAAATTCCGAGCCGCCAGCGCGCACCGGTACAACCGCCACGGATTCGGAGCGCCGCCTTCTTTAGTGCGCGGGAAATGTGCCTTCGCGTCTTCCGGTAACCGGTTCCAACCGGCGAAATATTTCTCGCCGCCGCCGTACCCATCCATCGCTTCCAATAGTTTGCGCTGCGCCAAGTCTTTGGTCAGCATCATGAACCTAAATTGTCCGACCAATTGCAAAACAATGCGAATACCGGGTTCGCCCCGGTCAAACATGAGTTCCACCGCGCTAATTGCATTTGGTAGATTCCGGTCGCCTAAGGCGTTGGTCAATTCAAAATCCCCGGCGCCGCGCGACACCGAACAAATCGCCCGCACGTCGGACTCCGTGATGTCGGTGCGGGCACCGACGTACAGGCAAACCTTTTCCAGTTCGTTGACTAGCGTGCGCGATTCCGGTTCGACCATTTCGCGAAACGCCTGATACGCCGCCGGCATCAATCGCTTCCCGTCTTTGTGCAGCACAGTCTGAACTAGCTCGCTGATTTCCTCCTCACCGGCACGCTTGCCGGCTTCAGGCGCGTCAAATAATTGAATCGTTGCGAGCTTTTCGAGTGTTTTAGCTAGTGACCGACGCTTGTCAAAGCCGATCGCACTAATCAATAGCGTCACCCCAGACGGCAACCCGCGTTTGAGCTGTTCGCTAAATTCAGTCAGCGCCTCCTTCACGGCTTCGGCAGTTACAGCGCGATCATCGGCGAGTAGGTTTGTATTCTTTAACCAAACTAACTTTGTCACACCAAAGAATCCAATCGTGTTTAACGCCTCGTTGATCCGCGCCAAAATCTTCAATGCTTCATCCTGATTGCCGGCGACGCCGTCAATAATCTCAACGCCGAACTCGCCGGCGGCTTTTGGTGCGAGCGACTCCGCAAGCTTGGTTGCGGCCTCCTTGATGGCAAATTCGTCACTACCGGCAACAAGGTGGACCGGTGATGGGGCAGGGTGCAACGTTGGCATAACGGCAGACTACCGGTGTGCGCGATAAATTTCACGGTTTTTCTGCGCGCGATTGTTGACTTGCCGTGGTCCACCGTCCTAAACTGCCGGCATGGAACAGTTATGGGCGCCATGGCGGATTGGGTACATCTTGCGAGAGAAAGAGGAAGGTTGCTTCCTGTGCCGGAAACCGCAAGCCGCGACCGACACGGTCAATCACATCCTCATCCGCGACCGGACCTGCTTTGCGCTTTTGAACGCCTACCCATACAACGCCGGTCACTTGATGGTAGTGCCGTACAAGCATACCAGCGAGTTGGATGATCTAACGGAACAAGAGTTGGCGGACTTAATGATGTTAACCCGCCGCTGCAAAAACCTACTCACACAGGCGCTGAAACCCGACGGCTTCAATGTCGGTATCAATCTTGGCCAGGCAGCCGGTGCGGGTGTGTCGGACCACCTACACATCCACATCGTGCCACGCTGGAACGGCGACACGAATTTCATGACAGTCACCGGTGATGTGCGCGTGGTGCCACAAGCACTCGACGCAATGTACGCGACGCTGTTACAGCACGCCTAACCGGTCAGTTATGCCTTGAGCAGAACTTGGCGGAGCGCATCGTCAATTGTTTTGACGAAGTGAAACTTGGTTTTCCGGCGGACTTCGGCGGGAATATCGGCGAGATCTTTGCGGTTTTGCTCCGGCAAGACGATTTCTTTGACGCCCGAACGGCTGGCGGCCAGAACTTTTTCTTTGATCCCACCGACCGGCAGGATTTTGCCGCGCAAGGTGATTTCGCCAGTCATGGCAAATGCTGGCCGGACCGGTTGCTGGGTTAAGAGCGAGGTGAGCGCCACCGCCATCGTGATACCGGCGGACGGGCCGTCCTTGGGGATTGCACCAGCGGGGACATGGACGTGGAAATCGATCTTTTCAAACGCGATGTTTTCCAGTTTCAGTTGTTTGGCGTGGGAACGGATGTAGCTCAGGGCGGCTTGAACGCTCTCGCGCATGACTTCGCCGAGTGAGCCGGTGAGGATTAGTTGCCCCTTGCCGGGCATTTGCGTGGCCTCGACAAACAGGATGTCGCCACCAACGCTAGTCCAAGCAAGACCAAGGGCGACACCGGGACCGGTTCCGCGTTCAACACGGTCATGGAAATATTCCGGGCCGCCAAGAAAATCCTTCAGGTTAGCGCGAGTCACAGCAACGGACTTGGCGCGGCCCTCGACAATTTTACGGGCAGTGCGCCGGCAAATGGTGGCGAGGCACCGCTCAAGATTGCGGACACCGGCTTCGCGGGTGTGCAGGCGGATGATTTCAGCCAGCGCGCCGGGCTGGATGGTCAACTGGGATTCTTTCAGTCCGTGTTCAGTGAGTTGACGGGGAATGAGATATTTGATGGCAATGTGGAGTTTGTCTTCTTCGGTGTAACCCGGTAGCTCAATGACTTCCATCCGATCGCGCAACGCCGGCAAGATTGGTTCGAGCAGATTGGCAGTCGTGATGAACATGACGTGCGAGAGGTCAAACGGCAATTCCAGATAGTGGTCAGAAAACGCGTTGTTCTGTTGCGGATCGAGCACTTCGAGCAAAGCCGAACTTGGGTCGCCTCGAAAATCAGCACCGACCTTGTCAATCTCATCGAGCATGAAGACCGGGTTATTGCTTTCAACACGTCGCAAACCTTGGAGGATGCGCCCCGGTAACGCGCCGATATAGGTGCGCCGGTGGCCGCGAATTTCAGCTTCGTCGCGGACGCCTCCGAGTGAGAGACGCACGAACTTACGGCCGAGTGCGCGGGCAATACTCATACCGAGGGAGGTTTTGCCAACGCCGGGCGGGCCAACAAAGCAAATGATCGGGCTTTTGCCGACGCTACCGACTTGACCATTAACACTTTTCAACTTCAGCACGCTCAGGTATTCGAGGATCCGCTTCTTGACGTGCTCCAAGTCGTAATGATCTTCATCGAGCACGCGTTTGGCGCGGCCGATGTCGAGCTTGTCTTCTGTGCCTTGATTCCACGGCACGGCAATCAACCAATCGAGGTAGGTACGGGCAACGGTGTATTCGGCGGCTGCCGTGGAGATTGTAGCCAAACGGTCGAGCTCTTTGGTGGCCACTTTTTTGATGTCCGCCGGCATCTTGCTGGCTTCGATTTTCTGGCGCAGTTCGGTAATATCGGTCCCGCCATCGCCGCTTTCGCCGAGTTCTTTTTGGATTTGTTTGAGCTGTTCGCGGAGAAAATACTCGCGCTGGCTCTTGCTCATCGCAGTGCTGACTTTGCTCTGAATCTCGCTGCCAAGATGCAGGACTTCCAATTCCCGAGTAAGCAATGCGCCAAGCTGTTTGAGGCGGAGTCGAACGTCCGGTAGCTCCAGTAAGCCTTGTTTTTCTTCGAGCGAGAAATTTAAATTGGCGGCAATCACATCCGCCAATTTGCTCGGCTCATTAATATTAAGAACGGTTACCTTGAGCTCGTCCGGCAACGTCGGGGTCAGGCTAACGATTTCTTGAAATTGGTTGCCGGCATTGCGCTGGAGGGCGTCGAGTTCGATTCCGGGCTGAGCTTCATCTTTAAGCGGGCTCAGCGTTGCGACGAGATATGGTTGCTCGCTGACGACGCCGGTGATCTTCATTCGCGTCAGTCCTTGAACGAGTACGCGCACACTTTCATCCGGTAATTTGAGCATGCGCACAACGCGGGCAACGCAACCAATTGTCTCAAGCTGCTCGAGTTGTGGGCGATCGTCGTCAGGATTCTTTTGGAGCGTTACGCCAATCAAGCGATCACCGGCGACAACATCATCCACCAAGCGGACAGAGTGTGCACTAGCCACCAGCAGCGGGGCGACCATGTATGGGAAAACCACCACGTCGCTCAAAGGCAGAATTGGCAGTTGCGATGGGATGATGGGCGCAGCGAGTTGTTTGCTGTCGACCGTTGGCGAAATTGGTTGTTGCGGATCGCTCATATAATCCAACCGAACTTACGATGCGCTGACGCCCCTCCCAGTTGCAAGTAGATTCTGACAAACCGCTCTAAGTCGGTTGCTGGATGATGACCGTAACGATGGTGTGATCTGAATGTTCCGTCTTGGGCAGCTCGATGTGTAAAAAGCCATTGTGAAATGTGGCGTGGACCCGATTACCGTCCACCATTCGCGGGATGACAATGCGCCGCTCAAAAAAACCATAGTCGACTTCCATTTGTCGAAATGAACAACGTTGCTGTTTCTGTCGGCAGGGGTCTTTCCGTTGTCCACGCACCAGTAGTAACCGGTCATCCAAGATGATTTCCAAATCGTCTCGCCAGATGCCGGCGAGTTCCATCTTCACGCACAAAAAATCGGCGGTTTCGTAAACATCACAATTTGGGGTCCAGGCGCTATGGCCCGTCGTATCAGAAAAAGTCAGACGGGCGAAATGCTGTGGCGAATGCGCAGTTAAAGTCTTTGGCATCGAAGCTCCAAATTAATGAGTCTACGATAGCTGGTTTTGCGCAAAACGCAAGACAGCCTTTTGGATTGCCGCCCATCCCGCAAACTCATAGACTACCGGCAATGCGACTAGCCTTGGCACAACTGAATACGACCGTCGGCGACCTCCGTGGCAACTGTGCCCGCATCCGCGACGCTTACCGGCGCGCCAGTGCGGCAGATGCGGACTTGATGCTCGCGCCGGAGTTGGCGATTATCGGCTACCCGCCGCGCGATTTGCTAGCCAAGCGCCGGTTTATACAGGACAACCTCCGCGCGCTCGAAGACTTGGCCGGCGATGTCGGCGAAACCGGCTTGCTAGTCGGCTATGTGGATGTCAATCCACACCGGCCCGGGCGCGATTGCCTCAATGCTGTGGCCCTGATTTACCGCGGTAAAATTATCGCGCGCCGGTATAAGACTTTGCTGCCGACTTACGACGTGTTCGACGAAGACCGGTATTTCCAACCTGCTGACACGAACACCGTCGTGGAGTTTGCCGGTAAAAAACTGGCCGTCACGATTTGCGAGGACATTTGGAATGCGCAGGATTATTGGTCGACCCGGCTTTACCGGCGCGACCCGGTGGAAGAACTCGTGGCAAACGGCAAGCCGGATATCATCCTGAACATCTCCGCTTCGCCGTTTCATATCGGCAAGGCTGCGCTCCGGTCGGACATGCTCCGCGCAGTGGCTGTCAAATATCGGACGCCGTTGGCGTACTGCAATCTCGTCGGTGGCAATGATGAGCTGGTTTTTGACGGCCAAAGTCTGGCGTTTGACGCCGCCGGCAATCTGCTCGCGCAAGGTGCTGCGTTCCGGGAAGACTTGCTGATTGTGGACGTACCGGGCGCAAGCGTAACACCGGTCACGCCGACGGCTCGGTGTGCGCCAGCCCACGATGCGCTGGTGCTTGGATTGCGTGATTACGTTCGTAAGTGCGGTTTTAAATCAGTCGTCCTCGGCTTGAGCGGCGGTATTGATTCGGCAGTTACCGCTTGCCTGGCGGTTTCCGCGCTAGGTCCGGAAAATGTCATGGGCGTGTCGTTGCCGTCACAATTTTCTTCGGCCGGTAGCCTCGACGACGCCCGGCAACTCGCCGGTAACCTCGGCATCCGGTACGATGTCATTCCGATTCAAGACGGTTTTGAAACGCTCAAGGCCAGCTGCCAGGAATTGTTTCACGGCTTACCGGAGGACACGACGGAAGAAAACATGCAGGCCCGGATTCGCGGCACGATCCTCATGGCGATTTCCAATAAGTTCGGCCACATGCTCCTGACGACCGGCAATAAGAGCGAGTTGGCTGTCGGCTATTGCACGCTTTACGGCGATATGAATGGCGGTCTCGGGGTCATTGCCGATGTGCCGAAGACGATGGTTTATGAAATTGCCGGTTACATCAATCGCGACCGGGAAGTCATTCCGCAAGCCAGCATCACCAAGCCGCCGTCCGCCGAACTGCGACCGAATCAGACCGACCAAGACAGCTTGCCGCAGTATGCGGTGCTCGACGCAATTCTGAAACGGTATATCGAAGACGCGCAGTCCGCCGCCGAAATCATTACGGCGACCGGCTACGAGGAGAAGTTGGTGCGCGACATCGTCCGCAAGATTGACCTCAACGAGTACAAGCGCAAGCAAGCTCCGCCCTGTCTCCGAGTCACGACGAAAGCTTTCGGCATTGGCCGGCGCGTGCCAATTGCCCAGCGTTACGTTGAGTGAGCGCGCCGGCGGGCGCTGAGATACCGAAACAAGGCGTACGCGCCCAGTCCAACAACTACGGCGATGCCGGCGTGGATTTGATGTGCCTGCAATTCATCCACAATGCCGCGCCATTGGCGACCGACGGTATAGCCAAGCGTGATGAATAGCGCCGACCAGAGCAACGCGCCGGTATATGCGAAAAGTGCAAATTCCCGGTAAGGCAGGCGCGATGTACCGGCCACGAGCGCGGTGAAATGGCGAACGCCCGGCACGAAGTAGCCGATGATTAAGACCCATTTACCAAACCGCTCGAACCATTGCCGGACGCGCGCAAGTTTGGCGTCATTGAGAAAAATAAGGCGGCCAAGTTTGTGGATAATAAACAATCCAGCCGTGCGCCCGAGTAGATAGCTCGTGGTGATACCGCACACGGTGCCGAGAAATCCGACGGCGAGCGTTGTCTCCAAGTGAAGCGCGCCCTTGAACGCCAAGTAGCCGGCAAACGTCAGCAGGGTTTCTTCTGGCCAAGGCGCGCCGACAATGCCGGTAACCAACAGCAAAAAAATCGCCGCGTAGCCATACTCGCGCACCCATTGAAAGCATTCATGCATAAATTGGTACGCCGCCGAACCTAATTGCGGCGCGCTAGTTTTCCAAGCGCAATGCAACGGGTGTGTTGACAGAATAGCCGGCTTTGGTAAGGTACGGCCAATCGCAGTTTCGGCAAAGCCGGGACACAGAAACCAAGTTAGGTGACTTAAATGACTGAAAATTCATCCGGTAATTCTACCGGCACAGGTGGCAGCGCCGCCGTGCCAAATAAACAAACCATTCAAGATGTTGTCATCCGTTTTGCCGGCAACTCGCAAGATGGCATTCAATCTATCGGCGGCCTCCTCGCGCGGCTCGCCGGGCGGACTGAAAAAGATGTGATGACGTATATGACCATCCCCGCCACGATTTCCGGCGGGGCGAGCATTTTCCAAGTTCGGCTCGGCACCGGCGATGTTTTGAGTGCGGGCGATGATGTGGATATTCTGGTGGCATTTTACCAGCACTCATACAAAGACAATATCCAGACGCTCCGGAAGGGCGGCATTCTTTTGTATGATTCGGACAACGTGCAGCCGGATCCGAATGACAAACACTTCCGCTCGGTTGGCGTTCCAATCACGAGCCGCACCGTCGAAGCCATCGGCGGCACGGCCAAAGACAAAGGCAAGAATATGTTTGTGCTCGGCCTTGTGGCGCGGACATTTGACTTGGACATGCCCAAGCTCGAAGCCATGTTGCAGGCCAGCTACGGGCGCAAGGGCGACGACGTCATTCGTAATATCTTGGGCGCGTTTCATGGCGGCTACGGCTATGACATCGGCAAGCTCATGGAGACGTTTCAATTCCAGCCCCAAGCAGATCGTACCGGTCGAAAAAAAGTAGTGACCGACGGCAACCAAGCGATTGCGTACGGTGCCATTGCCGCCGGCGTCCGGTTTGGCTCCGCATATCCCATCACACCGTGGACCAGCGTGATGGAAATTATGCGCGCTGAATTGCCGAAGTACGGCGGAATGTTCGTACAGGCCGAAGACGAAATCGCGGCCGTCGCGATGGCTTGCGGCGCATCGTATGCCGGCCACACAGCACTGACCGGCACCTCTGGTCCCGGTTTGTCTCTAAAGTCGGAGGCCATTGGCTGGGCAGTAATGGCGGAGATTCCGCTGGTGATTGTGGACGTGCAACGCGGTGGGCCGGCGACTGGTTTGCCGACCAACGTTGAGCAAAGCGATTTGAATATCGCACGTTCCGGTAGTCACGGGGATGCCCCGCGAATCGTTATCGCCCCCGGCTCCGTGGAAGATTGTTTTTACACGACTGTCGAAGCGGTCAAGTTGGCGCGTGAATATAGTTGCCCAGTCATCGTTCTGAGCGACCAAGCTTTGGCGACGCGCGTTGAAGCTTGGGAGATGCCGGATCTCAAGAAGCATGTCACGGACATTTCACCGACATTTGAACCACGCGGTCCCGATTTCAAACCGTACGAAAACACGCCGGACGGCATCCCGCACCACGCGCCTCCTGGGACACCAATGGTAGACGGACGGTATCCGATTGTTACCGGACTCGAGCATGACGAGTATGGCCATCCGGCCAGTCGTCCGGCAAATCACGCCATGATGGTCGCCAAACGTCGGCGGAAGTTGCAAATGTTGTCGTTGAAGTTGCCGCCGCCGGAAATGTACGGCCCACCGGAAGGTGACGCACTGCTGTTGGGTTGGGGATCGAGTCGCGGTCCGATTCGTGAAGCCGTGGATCGCGCCCGCGCCAATGGCGAAGCAGTTTCGGCGATTCACCTCCGCTATCTCTTGCCGCTACAGGCCGGCATTCAAGAAATCATGCAGTCGTTCAATCATATCTTCGTGGTGGAACTCAATGACCGCGGCGTTTACGGCTATGGCCAGTTGGGTGGCATCATGCGCGCCATGTACTGCGATCCACGCATCCGCGGCATTAATAAAACCGACGGCCTGCCATTCAAAGTCCGCGAGATTCTTGACCAACTCCATCAACGCCTGCCTGTCGTTAACTCTGCCGGCATGGACTAACCAGGAGCGATTCTCATACCCATGACAACTATCCCAATCTCAACTACTGACCGTAAACCATACACAAAAAAGGATCTTGTCGGCGACCAGCCCACATGGTGTCCTGGCTGTGGCGACTTCAGCATCCTCGCGACATACTTCAAGCTGCTCGAGAAGCGGCAGATTCCGCGTGAAAAAATCACCAGCATCGCCGGCATTGGCTGCTCATCGCGTTTCCCGTATTTCGTCAACGCCTACGGCGTGCATTTCGTCCACGGCCGCGCCGCGGCGTTTGCGACCGGCGTTTCGCTCTCACGGCCGGATCTCCACGTTTGCGTGTTCAGCGGCGATGGCGATGCCTATTCCATCGGCGGCAACCATCTTACGCATGCCGCCCGCAAGAACATCAAAATGACCTTGGTGGTCATGGACAATCAAGTTTACGGCCTGACCAAGAAGCAAACCTCGCCGACCTCACCGATCGGGTTTAAGTCCAAGACCGACGTGACCGGCTCCGTCGACCATCCAATCAACCCGATGAAGCAACTCATTGCCGCCGGCGCCACTTTCATCGCGCGCAGCCATTCGCACATGCCCAATCATGTGACCGAGGTCATGGATCAAGCCATTGGGCACGACGGCTTCTCGGTGGTGGAAGTTTTGAGCGAATGCGTGGAGTTTTTCCCCGGTGCATTTGACTCCGCCAACCCGCGAAAGGGTGGCACATTCTCGCTCGTGCCGAAAGAACACGATGTGACCGACGAAGCCGCCGCTTACAAGCTTGCCATGGCGGATTTTCCGGGGTATTTTGGCGTTTTCCTAAAAGTGAATCGCCCCACAAAAAACGCGCTCGAAGCCGGTTTGATCAGCACAGCAATGGCAAAGATTGGAACTGCCACGCCGCTGGAATTGCTACAGAAATCCTTCGATCGTTTTGCCTGACATTATGCGCATCGCCGGCATCATCCTGATTGCAGGGTTGGCTCTGAGCGGTGCGCATGCTGACACTCTTTTTACGCGCGACATTGTCCATACCGGCCAGGTCGTCAGAGTGACGGCAGACGGCGTGGTCATTAAGGTCGGTGAGAATGAATTTACAGTCGCCCGGCAAGATGTCCTCAGTGCCGAAATTGCCAAGCCGGACGCGGTTGAAAAAAGCCTGAGCGTCTGGCGTGCCGGCAAAAATCAAGACGCGCTAGCCGGTTTAAAACCGATTACTGACCGGTATGCCGGTTTGCCTTTACCTTGGATCGAGGAATGTCTGATTCGAATTGGCGATATTCAGATTGCCTTAAAAGACTACGTCGGCGCCAAGAAAACATTCGACGTTTTTAAGTCGCTCTATCCGCAATCCGCGCGCGCCCAGATGGCTGACGTCGGAAACGCGCGAAGTCTGTTCGCGCAAGGCCAGGCAGACAAAGCAATGACGGCAGTTCAAGCCGTGCTCGACCCATTGCTCAAGCGTGACTACCTGACCGATGATCAGGAAACCACTGTCGCTGCATGCTTAATGTTGCTAGGCGATTGCTTCGCCGCTGCCGGTAGGCACGATGATGCACTTGATAGTTATCTGAAAATTGTGGCGTTATTCGATACCGACGAAGACCAGACCGCAACAGCCAAATACAAGGCCGGCAAGCTTTTTGAGCAGCGCGGCAACTGGCGCCGTGCCAAGCAGAATTACGATGAATTACTGAAGGCTAATCCGAATATTGCAATTGTCGACGATGCAAAGAAGCGGTTGGCAGACTTAATCCAAACGCACCCTGAATGACGGTAAATGTTTGAGTGGATTTCTATCGTCCTGTTGGGTGTTATTGAAGGAATTACTGAGTTTCTACCGGTTTCCTCGACCGGTCACTTGCTTGTGGTGGAACATTTTTTGCCGCGTCAAACTGACCTCTTTAATGTCGTCATCCAGTCAGGAGCAGTGCTCGCGGTGTTGCCGTTATTTCGCGACCGGTTGAGTCAGTTCATTTTTTATTGGCGCGAGAAAGCGACCCGCGATTACTTCGCGAAACTTGTCCTCGCTACGGTGGTGACCGGTGGCCCCGGTTATATTCTCGAAAAGCGTGGGTTCAAGCTACCGGAACGACTGATGCCGGTCGCGTGGGCGCTCCTGCTCGGCGGCATCGCTTTTTTGGCTGTCGAGACCTGGCTGCGCGGAAAACCGCTTCAGAATAATGTTACATGGACGATTGCGGTCGCCGTCGGCCTCGGACAATTGGTCGCGGCTGTCTTTCCTGGTGCATCGCGCTCCGGCACGACAATTGTATTGTGCCTCCTGCTTGGTTTGGCTCGACCAGCAGCCACGGAATTCTGTTTTCTCGTCGGCATTCCGACGATGTTGGCGGCGAGCGGGCTAAAGATCTTCAAAGCCCTGCATCATCCACCGGCCGGCGCGCCGCCGGAACATTGGGGGTTGGTGTTGCTTGGATTCGTGGTGTCGGCGATTGTCTCCTTCATCGCCGTCAAATGGCTCCTGCGCTACATTCAGACGCACACATTTGTAATCTTCGGCTGGTATCGCATTGCACTGGGCGCGGCGCTGCTCGCATTGCTTTTTACCGGCAGACTGTAATCTTGCACGGCCACATCAGTCGCTCCTTCCACTTGGCAATTACGCTCGGCTTCCGTTATGGTGCGTGGAGATGACGCAAGAATACATTTTACATCCCGCACACGCGCCGCGGGATTTGCACATTGATTACCAAAAGGAACTAAACGAGCAGCAATTGGCTGCCGTCACCGCCGTTGGTCAAGATGGTTCGCTCAGCTCAGGTCCGATGCTGGTAATTGCCGGCGCGGGATCGGGTAAGACGCGGACATTAATTTACCGGGTCGCCTGGTTGGTCGAACACGGCATCGCGCCGAGCCGAATCCTGCTACTCACATTCACCAACAAAGCCTCGAAAGAAATGCTACGCCGCGTCGAAGGCGTGTTGCCGATGGATATTTCGGCGATTTGGGGCGGAACATTCCATCACATTGGCAACCGGATTTTGCGCCGGCATGCCCGGCTATTAAACTATGAGCAAGATTTCGCCATCCTCGACCGGGAAGACCAAAAAGACCTGCTCGACGCCTGCCTCGCCGATGCAAAAATTGACACGAAAGCCGAGCGGTTTCCCAAGGGCGATGTGCTGGCGGAGATTTATTCGTTGGCGACGAACACAGAGCGGTCGATTGGGCGGGTGCTGGCGGAGCAGTACAATTATTTTTCGCATTTGGAGGAGCAAATTCAAAAAGTGCGCGGCCGGTATGCTGAGCGCAAACACGCCGCGAACGCGATGGACTACGACGATTTATTGGTAAAATCGCTCCAACTTCTCCGCGAACACCCGGAAGTTGGTGAACGGTACCGGGAGCAGTTCCAACACGTGCTCGTGGATGAATATCAAGACACGAATAAAATACAAGCCGATCTGATTGATGCGCTCGCGCAACAACATAAAAATCTGATGGTTGTCGGTGACGACGCGCAGAGCATTTATTCGTGGCGCGGTGCAAATTACCGGAACATCCTCAGCTTTCCGCAGCGTTATCCGGGCGCGCGGACGTTCAAGATTGAAGTGAATTACCGGAGTGTGCCGTCGGTTTTGACGCTCGCCAATGACGCCATCAAGGGGAATACGCAGCAATTCGCCAAAACCTTGCAGCCGGTCCGCCAAGGCGGCGGAAAGCCGTGGCTCGTTGCGTGTGCGGATGCCAACCAACAGGCGCAATTTATTGCGCAGCGGATTCTCGAGCTGCGCGCCGGTGGCGGCAATCTGACAGATATCGCCGTGCTGTACCGAGCGCATTTCCACGCGATGGAAATACAGATGGAACTGACCAAGCGCAATATCCCGTTTGTCATCACCAGCGGCTTGCGCTTTTTCGAGCAGGCGCACATCAAGGACGTGGCCTGTTTTCTTAAGCTCGCCACTAATCCAAACGACGAACTTTCATTCAAGCGCATCGCGCGGCTATTGCCGGGTGTCGGCGGTGCGACAGCGAACCGCTTGTGGCGCGATTTGCAGCCGGTCTTGAAGCCGGAACTTGGCGCGCCCGGTGGGCGCGACTTGCCGGCAACGCATTCCGCCGTGCCGAAAAAGGCGGGGGACGATTGGAAGTTGGTGATTGGTGCATTTAACAAACTCCGTGCACTTCCGTTGCCGTTGCTTGCTGACGAGATGATTGAAATCGTGACCGATGGTTTTTACGAGGCGTACTTGAAGGCGAAATATCCAAACGCCCGTGCGCGTATGGAAGATTTGCACCAGTTAGCGTCGTTTGGCACGCAGTTTAAAGCGGTCGATGAGTTTCTCAGCCAGCTCGCGTTGCTTACCAACCTCGAAGCTGACGACGCCTCGCTCATCACCAGTGGCGAACAGGATTTTGTCCGCCTCAGCACCGTGCATCAAGCGAAGGGACAGGAATGGAAAACAGTATTTGTCATCAGCTTGTGCGATGGCATGTTTCCGCTCTCCCGGTCGCTCGACAACCTTGAAGGCGAAGAGGAAGAGCGCCGTCTGTTTTACGTCGCTGTCACCCGCGCAAAGGATGAACTCTTTCTGACATATCCGCTGTTCCGTGCTATCGGTGGCGACGCCGGTGGTTTTCAACGCCCCTCGCGGTTCGTGGTCGAGATTCCAAAAACGCATTACCAAGAACTCGCACTCCGGCATCAAGGCGCGGATTGGTAGTTGCCGTGCGATTGTCGGTCTTGTTATTCTCGGCCGCATGAATCTGCTCGAAACCATCACGCAACTTTCTCACGAATTCGGAACTGCAGATTTTGTCAAAGGCGGTGGCGGGAACACTTCTGCTAAAACCGCTGACACGCTCTGGGTTAAACCATCCGGCACCACGCTTGCCGGTCTCACACCGCAAACATTCGTAGTACTTGATCGGGCAAAGCTCGACAGCCTTTATGCCGTCGCAATCCCGCAGGATTCGCACGCGCGCGAGACACTTGTCAAAGATATGATGGCCGCGGCCGTGAAGCCCGATTCAATTGGCCGGCCATCAGTCGAAGCGCCGCTGCACGATATTTTATCGGGCACATTTGTCGTTCACACTCATCCATCGCTCGTCAATGGTCTGACCTGCGCCAAACAAGGCGCGGCGGCTTGCGCGCGGCTCTTTCCGGACGCGCTTTGGATTCCGTACATTGATCCCGGTTTCACGCTTTGCATGGATGTACGGTGTCGGCTACGTGGTCAAAAACTGGTCATCTTGGAAAACCACGGTATTTTTGTCGCCGGCGACACTGCCGACGAAATTCGCGCGACTTACCGGCGCGTGCTTGTCGCATTGCGCTCCGAATACGCCAAAGTCGGTATCTCGACCGAGTTGCAGGCGGGTCAGATTCCCGCAACCACTGAGCCGGTTACGCCTGACCACATGGTTTACACGAACCATCCCAAACTTGGCCCGGTTATGGCCACCGACTGTGCCTTGATCCGGCAACTGGCCGCCGCTTTTGGCGGAATTCAACTCCTAGATGAGCGTTCGCAGAAATTTATCCGCGAATGGGAAGTCGAAGCCTACAGGCAAAAACAGGTAACCATATGAGCAAACCATACATTCACGCCAAAGAAGAGTACGCCGCACTCGGTCTCAGCACCGACAAGGTCATCAAACAGGCGCTCGCACTGCCGATTGCCTTCCACTGTTGGCAGGCAGACGATGTCGGTGGATTTGAAGTCAAAGAAGGCGCGCTGTCTGGCGGCGGTATTATGGCCACCGGTAACCACCCCGGTCGCGCTCGCACTCCCGCTGAAGCCCGGCAAGACTTCGAGCAGGTGTTGAAGCTCGTCCCCGGTAAGTTGCGCCTGAACCTCCACGCCCTCTACGCCGAGACCGACGGCAAGATCGTGGACCGCGACGCGCTTGAACTAAAACATTTCGCCAACTGGATGGAGTGGGGGAAGAGCAATGGCATCGCGCTCGATTTCAACCCGACATTTTTTGCGCATCCAAAAGCCAACGACGGCTACACGCTCTCGCACACCGACAAGGCCACACGGCAATTCTGGATTCGTCACACAGTCGCTTGCCGGAAGATTGCCGAGGCCATGGCCAAGAAACAGGGCAGCCCGGCTACCGTTAACCACTGGATACCGGATGGCTGCAAAGATTATCCCGCCGACCGCTGGGCGCACCGCGCCTTACTTACCGAGGCTCTAGATGCCGCCATCGCCAATGAGAAATCGGTGAACAAGAAGCTCTGCGTGGATTACGTCGAAAGTAAATTGTTCGGCCTCGGCAGCGAAGAGTATGTGGTCGGCTCTGCCGAGTTCTACAGCAGCTACGCGCTCAGTCGCGGCCTCGGTTACTGCCTCGACATGGGGCACTGGCATCCGACAGAGGAAATCTACGACAAGATTTCCAGCCTCCTACAATTCCACAACCGGCTCCTCTTGCACGTCAGCCGACCGATCCGCTGGGACAGCGACCACGTGGTCATCTTTAACGACGCGCTCCGGCAAGTCTTCCTCGAAATCCAGCGCGGCAACGCGTGGGACCGAGTGACCGTGGCGACCGACTACTTCGACGCCAGCATCAACCGCATCGCCGCCTACGCCATCGGCCTCCGCGCCACCCGCAAAGCGATTCTCTACGCCTTGCTCGACCCGACCGCCGAGTTGCAGAAGCTCGAAGCTGCCGGCAACCGGGCGGGCTGCCTCGCCTTAATGGAAGACGCCAAGACCTTGCCGTTTGGCGCCGTCTGGGACGAAGCCTGCGACCAAGCCGGGATGCCCCGCGATCGGCAATGGCTGAATGACGTGATGAAGTATGAGGTCAAGGTCTTGAGTCAACGACGGTAGGTTGCCATGAAGAAGTTTCTGCGCCGGTTAGGCTGGACTGTCCTCACTCTGATTGTATTGGTTGTGGCGTTTGTCGGTGAAGAGAACTGGCGCGGAAAACACGCGTGGGAGAAATACCGGCACGAACGCGAGGCCAAGGGCGACCGCTTCGAGTGGTCGGCCATTGTCCTGCCGCCGGTGCCTGATGCGGAAAACTTCGCCGCGACACCGTTGTTTGCGGAGTTGTTCCCCAAGCCGCCCGAACATCCGCGCCTTGACGCCGTTAAACTCCCCGATTGTGCTGACGGTTTTACGGGTAACTGGCGGGTAGGGCGCGTCGAAAGCCTCGCCGCATGGCAGAAGTGTTTTTCCAATGACAATCTGCTGGTCGCGCTGTCCCAGTACGATTCCATCTTAAACGAGATTGCCGAGGCCAGTCATCGTTCCAAGTGCCGGTTTCCAATCAACTACGAAGACAATTTCAATGCACGACTACCTCATCTCGCGTATCAGCGTAGCTTGGCCCGGGCCTATCGTCTGCGTGCCCAGGTCGAGTTGGCCAACGGTCAGAGTGATGTTGCGTTGGCCGATATACAAACTTGCTTGCGCCTAGCCGACACATTGGAATATGAGCCAGTTATAATATCATTTTTAGTGCGGATCGCCGTCTTGGATATCGCAATTCAACCACTCTGGGAAGGCTTGGCTGCGCACCGTTGGAGCGATGCCCAACTGGCAACCTTGCAAGCCGAGTTCGAGCGGGTTGACCAGTTCAACGCCTGCGCCAAGGCTTTGCGCGGGGAGCGGGTGCTTGCGTACCATGGCATCCGCAGTTTGATTAATCATCCTGAAGCATTCATCGCCTCTGAGTTAAATGCGCCGATGAGAAAGCTGCTCGCGCAAGCTGTGCCCACCGGCTGGTTCTACCAAAACCTGCTGAACGTGGAACGCTTCTACACCGGTATCTTTCTGCCTGCGATAGGTTGGGAACAGCGGCAAGTCAGTCCGCGTTCGCTGCAGAAGGTGGATGACTCAATCCGCGCCATGCGGACGACGCCGGGCAATGTCATGTGCAAAATGCTCGTGCCCGGTATGACCCCTGTTGCCAAGAAAGCGGCGCAATCTCAGACCGCGCTCGACCAAGCTGCTGTTGCTTGTGTGTTGGAACGTTACCGGATCGCGAAGGGGGAGTTACCGGAGAAACTAGACGCGCTCGTACCGGCCTTCATTGCAAAAGTACCGCACGATGTCATTGACGGCCAACCGCTCCGTTACCGCCGCACCGCTCCCGACCAGTTCGTGCTTTACTCTGTTGGCTGGAATGAGACCGACGATGGCGGCCAGCTTGTGATGGCCAAAAGCGGTAATCCGCCGCGCCCCGACCCCGACAAAGGTGATTGGGTCTGGTCATCGACACGGCAGGATGCGATGGCGGTGAGCAACTCTGTGGGAACTAAGGAACGGCACTAGCTGAATATGAAGATACGAATTGGTTTGGGATTGCTGCTGGCAACGGTGTTGACTTGGTCCGCCCGCGCGGCCGATTTGCCGAGTGTCGCGACGAACCTGCCCAAGGTGCTGATCATCGGCGATTCCATTTCCATTGGCTACACCCCGGTGGTACAGCAACTCTTGCAAGGCGTCGCGGATGTCTCCCGTCCCGGTGGCAACTGTCAATACACCGGCAACGGCCTGAAAAACATCCAGCGCTGGCTGGGCACGCAGCAATGGGCCGTGATCCACTTCAACTTTGGCATCTGGGACACGCATCTGCTGTACGACACCAACGGCCTGATGGTCAGCCAAGAGACCGGCCCCCAGCCGATGCCCGGCACGCATCTGCGGTACACCCCCGATGAATATCGCGACAACCTAACCAAGCTGGTGAACATCCTCGAAGGCACCGGCGCCAAGCTGATCTGGGCGAGCACCACGCCGGTGACCAGCCGGAAAGGCCCGCGCTTTAACGACATCCTCACGAACAACGTCAACGCCGCCGCGATCATGCAAGCCCACAACATTGCCATTGATGATTTGTACGCGTTTGTCCTGCCGCAAGTGAAAGCCTGGCAGCACCCCGATGGCTGTCATTACAACAAAGAGGGCAGTGCCCAGCTCGGCAAGCAAGTGGCCGACGCCATCCAGCAGGCATTAACCCAACCCAAGCCCAACTACCCGACCCCTGCCAGCGGAAAGCAAGCCGGGGCGGACGATAGCGAAGTCAGCGACTCGGCGAAGCTGCATTCGGCGCATCGGATGGTTTGCTGTCCCATTGCTCGTAATACGAACTGACCGCTATCGAATATACGCTGCTGCTGCCACTTCCCGACGCATAAACGACCACTACATAAGCGTTGCTAAGTGTCGCCTTTGAGGCTCGAAACATAATTGCAGACTTAGTGACCGGCACCAGATACTGCTTGCCCTCGCGCTCGACAAGCTTTCCCTCAGACGGTTGAGTCAGCGAGGTGTAAAGTTGGCCGCCGTCTTTCGTTTTGATGTACAGACAAATGTCCTCAAGAGGGAAATTGTCCGCCGTTTCGGGTACTTTGAGATAAACGTTTATGAACTTGTCGGAATCCCCTGCGTCTTGGAAATGAAAATCAAAGTGGATACCAAGCCGTTTTTCGTCTTCCTTCTTCACATCATGATGAATGAGGTAAGCATACAGAAGACATGGCATAAAAAGAATCACTGCGGCACAAATGATCGCGCGTTTCATTGAGTCCTTATGGCTAACCTTAGTCTTCGGCCAGACTCAGCGGCGGGTGCCGATGATGGATCATGACCGGTTGCATGGCGGGAGTGTACCAAATTCCGAACCGTCAACAAGTAGATGCTTTGATGAGACTGCGATAGGCAGATGTTTCGATTGCCGCGGAACAACATCGTGCGGCGTTTGCCACGGAAGTGCAGCGTGTGGCGTCTCATCCGATTCGGCTCCGTCGGACTCGGCTTGCTCAACATGACAAATAAGAGGGTGTTGACCCCTGAACCGACCAAAGGAATAAGCTTTTTGAACGACTGACAAACCCTTGTCCGTCACCGAAGAGCGCTTGTCAGACGTTGAAGAGCGCTTCTCAGACACTGAAGAGCGCTTGTCCGTCAGCGAGAAGCCTAATTCAGAGACCAACAAGGTTAAATAAACCGCTGAAAAGGGGGTTTGGAAGCGGGAAAAGAGCGTTGGAAGCATAAAATAGGGCGTTTGGGAGACGGGAAAGGTTGCTTTCGAGGTGGCGGTCAGAATAACAGACCTTGAGATAGCCTCAATCCTCGGGACTCAACCCGAGTCGGACGGAGCCGAGTTAGACGAGACGCGAGCACGCAAGCCGAGTCGGACGACACACAACAATTGCGGTTCATTACTTCGGGCCGGCAGCCCCGCGTTTCAACTTCGCGAGAAACGCTTCGGACCGTTTCTTCGCATCGGCCAGCTGGCGGCTTTTATCGGTGAGATAGCGCTGGCCGGTGATTGGTGAATTCTGCAGACTGTCAGCCCAGGCGCGTAACTGGCGGGAGATGGATTCGGCCAATGATTTCAAATCGGAAATTTCAGATTTCAAATGTGCGAAATATGGCACGCGCTCCACCAAGCAGAACATCGAGCGCACTTCCCCAGCCGACCCGCGCGCTATGTAAATAAAGGTGAGCAATTCCGGCGTCGTGCCGCGCTCGAAACCTTCCGCGACGTTATTGGGCACTGAGAGTGCCGCCCGCTGCAATTGGCTGCGCAAGTCCCCCTTGTAGTTGAAGCTCTTATCCTCCGTGAGTTTGAACACGCGTTCCGTCAATGTCATCCCGGCTTGCCATACCGGTAACTGTTCAAATCGCTCGTAAGTCATGGTTGCATCCTCCCAGCGTCTTGGCTTCAATTTCCATTCTGAAACTTCTAATCACAAATCCCAAATTCCCTTTCCCGCGCCCCCACGTCAACCCGAATCAGCCCCAGCAGCGGTCAGCGAGAAGGCGATGGTAAAGCAGTCGGTTCGGACGGTGTCTGCACATCATAAAACCGCGTCCACCAGTTGCCTTTCTCGTGCCCAACTCCGTTATATGTGAATAGCAAAATCTTCATGCCCAAGTTGGAATCAATCAATGCGGCAAAATAATCTGCCACGTCCCATAACTTACCGGGCATGTCCATATGTTCAACTTGGGTAGGCATACCCTGAAGGTGAACCTTGCGGCATTCTAATATTCGGTAAATCTTCATCTTGCCGCCATCCCCCATTGTCGCAGCATTGCTTACGACTTCTTGAGGGCTCGCATTGGATGCCAATACGATGATTGGACTTGTGCCATTCATCCAGAGGCCGTGGGAAAGGTTTAGCTCTTTGACCAAAGTATCAATGGCATTGGTCGGCGACCCGGCGCTGGCATAAACGGCAATAAGTGACAGCAGAAATACGATAACAATGCTTTGCTGTCGCATAAAGTTGTGTCTAATCATTCTCATCCCTGCGCCGTTTCATTTGGTCACGGTGACCGAGACAGGATTCGTTTGAAGTTCTTTGAATTTCGCAATTGCCGTGTAGTCGCCGACTGGCATTCCAGCAAACATGTTATCCAATCCGCCACTGAAGCCGGTGTTGAGCGGACCATCATGGGTGCCAATGGGGT
>JBAWWR010000016.1:0-29735 GCA_037146675.1 Verrucomicrobiota bacterium
TGTATTCCAGCGCAGCGGGTTACCGGCGGCGTCCGTACCATTCCATAGAATCGGAGTTCCCACGACGCCGCAAATCAAACCACACCCCCGCCCAAACTGTCAAAACTTAAATCGTCGCCAAGGCGAGCTTGCCGAAAGTGCGGTGACTGGCTACACTGCGCCGGCATGAACGCTTTTGCGGATTATCTCTCTGCGATTAATAAAAACCGCGACCACGGAGATGCCACCGAGCATACGCACCGGCCTGCAATGAAAACTTTGCTCGAAGCGGTTGATAACAGCATCATCGCCACAAACGAGCCGACCCGAATTTTGTGCGGCGCACCTGATTTCAATATCACACGTAAGAAAGTCCCGCTCGGCCACGTCGAGACCAAAGACATCCAGACGAATCTTGACGAGATCGAGCGCGGCAAAGGCCCACATGGCGAGCAGTTCAAACGCTACCTGACGCTGCCCAACTGGATTCTGACCGATTATTTAGAGTTCCGATGGTTCGTTGCCGGTGAGAAACGGCTGACCGCACGCATCGGGGAGATCGACGCCAAGGGTAAGCTGAAGTCATTCCCAGACGGTGAGGAAAAGCTGGCACAACTCCTGAATGCTTTCTTCAAGCAAGAGGCGCTTACTATTGGCACAGCCAAAGAGCTTGCCCAACGCATGGCCGGCATGACCGGCATCATCCGTGACCTGATCGTCAAAACTTTCGAGCATGAAAAGGAAAAAGGCTGGCTGCACAATTGGCTCACCGCGTTTCGGGAAACACTCATTCCCGAACTCGACGAAGCGCAGTTCGCCGATATGTTCGCGCAGACTCTCGCCTATGGTTTGTTCGCGGCGCGGGTACACACTCCGCCCAAGAAAGAGTTTTCCCGCGAGATGGCCGCGTACAATTTGCCAAAGACAAATCCATTCCTTCGTAAACTTTTTTCCGAGATTGCCGGCGTTGATATGCCTGAGACGATTGATTGGGCGGTGGACGACGTTGTGGAATTGCTCAAGCACGCCGACATGTTTGAAATTCTCAAGGACTTCGGCAAAGGCAAGGGCAAGGAAGACCCGGTTGTTCACTTTTACGAAACGTTCCTTGCCGCATACGACCCGAAGATGCGCGAAGTACGCGGTGTTTACTACACGCCCGAACCCGTTGTCAGCTACATCGTCCGCTCCGTTGACCATCTGCTGAAAACGCGTTTCAAGCGTATTAAAGGGCTGGCTGACGATAATACGCTCATTCTCGATCCTGCCACCGGTACGGCCACGTTCCTCTACTTCGTTATTGACCAGATTTATCAAAAGTTCGCCAAGCAGAAAGGAGCATGGGATGGCTACGTGGAGAAACATCTGCTCAACCGCATCTTCGGCTTCGAGTTGCTTGTCGCGCCTTACGCCATCGCACATCTCAAACTCGGCATGCAGTTGCAACAGTCTGGCTACCAATTCGGCTCCGACCAGCGCCTTGGTATCTATCTCACAAATACGCTCGAAGAAGCTGCCAAGAAAAGTGAGCATTTGTTTGCGGGTTGGATTGCGGAAGAAGCCAACGCCGCCGCAAAGATCAAACGCGACGAACCAATCCTCGTTGTACTTGGCAATCCACCTTATTCTGGACACTCGGCCAACCGAAGCGATGAAATAATCAATGTTGAAAAAGGCAGTCGCTACAGTGCCGGCTTAAAGTTAGAGCAAGGTAAACTTGTCGAGGACGACAAAATCGCGAGGGAAAAGGGAACTGTCAAAGTCCCCAACTTCATTGGCCGGCTACTTTTGGATTACTATCTGGAAGATTCACCGACACCGGGCTTGAAACAATGGCTCGATGAGAAGAACGCCAAATGGCTGCAAAACGATTATGTGAAATTCATTCGTTTTGCCCAATGGCGCATTGATAAAACTGGCGAGGGTATCATCGGTTTTATCACCAGTAACAGCTATCTCGACGGCCCGATTTTTCGCGGTATGCGCCAAAGCTTGATGCGGAGTTTTAACGATATTTTTATTTACGATTTGCACGGCAATTCAAACAAGAAAGAACGCGCACTGGATGGCGGCGAAGACAAAAATGTTTTTGACATTACTGAAGGCGTTTCGCTCATGTTGTGTGTAAAAGAAAAAGGAAACAAAAACCTCGCACAGGTATTTCGGGCTGACATTTTAGGCACACGCGAAGTCAAATACAAACGGCTTGCCGAGACCGACATGAGTCAAACGAAATGGGAAGAACTGAACCCAGTTTCCCCAAACTATTTCTTTATGCCGCAAGCCATAAAGCGGCGGAAGGAGTATGAGAAGTTCTGGCTAATAACTGAAATGATGCCAAAAAACTTGCTTGGATTTCAAACTCATCGCGATCCGGTTGCCGTGGCATTGGACGAGGCCAGTCTAAAAAAACAGGTAACACAATATCTTGGTAAACAACCTTCGGACGTTGATTGGAAAGCGAACTGCCACCGTTGTGATTATCGACCATTCGACCAACGTTTTGTTTATCTTCACGCTAGCGTCACTGAACGCCCGCGTCTGGACATCATAGCTCATCTTTTTAAACCTAATCTGGCGCTAAACACGGTAAGGCAAACGAAAGCTAGCACTTGGCAGCACGCTGTCGTCAGCAACCGACCTACGCCCGCCGTTTTTATTGAAATCAAAGATGGCTCAAATGTTTTTCCACTCTACCTCTACGACAACCCCAAAGCGAAAGGTAGAAAACGCGATAGTGGCACGATGTTGATGACCGTATTGTTTGATTCGGCAGCCGGTTATTCGACACGGCGCGCAAACCTAAATCCTAAATTCATTGCCGATCTTACGGAACGACTCGGCTTTAAATGGCTACCGGTAGATCGTGGCGATTTGAAGATGACTATTGGGCCGGAGGATGTTTTCAATTATGCTTACGCGGTGTTTCACTCGCCAACGTACCAGCAGCGCTACGCCGAGTTCCTGAAAACTGATTTCCCGCGCTTGCCGCTGACTAGTAACCTCAAGTTGTTTCGCGCTCTCGCCGGCAAGGGCGCGGAGTTGGTCGCGCTACACTTGGTTGAGTCGCCAAAGCTCAACGACTTCATCACCGAGTTCCCGGCAAAGGGCAGCAACGAAGTCGAGAAAGTCCAATACACCGACAAGGACAAGCGCGTCTGGATCAACGCCGAGCAATACTTCGGCGGCGTGCCGAAGCCGGTATGGGGTTTCCACATCGGCGGCAACCAAGTCTGCGACAAATGGCTGAAAGACCGCAAAGGCCGCAAGCTCGACATCGACGACATCAATCACTACCAGAAAATCGTCGTGGCACTCAATGAAACGATTCGCATCATGGCAGAGATCGACGGGCTCATTCCCGGCTGGCCGTTAGCCTGAATTTGGAAAAGGAGAATCGAAAAATGGAGAAGACAAATCCAGTATCGCTAGAGATCGCATGGGGCATTTACCTATCGCTTTGGACCGTTGCTCAGGAGCTGAAGCGGGAAGGAGAGCATTGTTTAGCGACCGGTAACACAGCCTGCGATGAAGCTGATGCGCTTCGTGAAAACGCGAGAAAACTCCGTGAGGAAGGGAACCAGATGATTGCCGTCAGCGACAAACGCTGGACAGAAGCTGACGAGCTTGAGGCTAAGTATGCTAGAACGCGTGATGAAGGATACCGGTATCGAGGTATGGGCCATGCGTTCGACACGACAGGGAGCAAAATAGAGTCGCGAGCCGAAAAGCGTTGGGATGAGGCCGTAAAGAAAGCCCACGGTGATATGAAGTACTCTTGGAATATAGAAGATGGCAAACGGTCGTGTACCCTCGAAAACGGCGAAAGGTTCGACGAGTGAATCTGGTACTTGAATAAAAAAGTGGTAGATACCGGCAATCAACCAGCGCACCGAGCCGGCGAAAAAGGAAGCATGAAATGACCGAACGTAGCCAAGCGACTGCCAGCGATGAACGCTTCAAGAACTTTATTGAAGAAAGAAAATTACTTTTGGCGGGATCTCAAAAGACGATTGAACAATACGACAAAGCAGTTATGACTCTCGCTGCCGGCGGATTGAGTATCTCGCTTCTTTTCATTAAGGAGGTTGCACCACATCCCGAGCCAAGCACGTTCTGGTTACTGCATTACGGCTGGGGAGGATTTACCGTCAGCTTGCTTTTGATACTTTGCTCATTTCTAATTGGGTATCACTCATACCGGCGTGAAGTCCAGGTCTTGGAAGTTTTGTATCGGGACCCGGATTTAAAAATTACTCCCCCGAACCGGTGGGTTTTCCCCGCATTGGTTCTTAATTGGCTGTCCGCATTCGCACTCATTTTTGGCGCGACATTTATCGTCTATTTTGCAATAATGAATCCACCAAATCAGGGAGGAATTGAGAATATGTCAAAATCACAGCAACCTAAATCAGTGCCGACGCTTCTAATAAATACAGCGGCACCAATAGCGTCGTCACAAGTAATATTTGGGCCGGCAACCCCATTGCAGGCACAACGCCCGGCAGCGACAAACGCGCCTGCCGTTGTTCCGTCAGCACCATCCGCACAAACCCCGACATCGCCACCACAGACCGGTAAGAAGCAGTAAAACTTAGGAAGGAGTTATATCGTGTCAAAAGATAATCAAAATCAGGCAAAACCGAATGATCTCGGCGAACTTAAAAACTTTTCAGCAGCCTCCGTCACCGTTTCGCAAGCCATACTCGAATCAGCCGCCTCTAACCAAACCTCACAAGACATCTTTGGGTCGGGGCGTGTGGTGCAAGCAACAGATGCTTCTCTCAGGTCATCACAGTTAATTTTCGGTCCGGCAGTGCCGCTGCAAATGCAGCCGGCTCAGCCCCAAGCGTCAGCAATATCCAACGTATCGGCCAATGCCCCGGCAGCACCGCAAGCAGCAGCGAATACTACGCCGCCGGTATCTGATAGCAAGTAGTCGGATTAAGGCGAATCGGCAATTGAGGGTAATAACGCAGATTTCGGCAAAATGCCGTCAAAAAGGAGGAACTAACGTATGAGCGAACTACCAATCGAAGCCAAAATCTGTGAGATTAACGACGGAGCATATTATCCTGTCAGGCTTATCGCCGTACCCCACGTCGGCGAGCTGATCCATCTGTGGTCGCATCTCAATAGTGCTAGCGGTCACGAGCCGAAGAAAAATTACGAGGTTGTTCAGGTGGTACACCATTTGACGGACGTTTCGGAAGAGGTAGCTAGATCAAAGGGTGGCTCACATTCCGTTTGCGTATACGTGAAGCCCGCAAGCGGTAAGTTTTTTGTGTAGCGCTGGTCGGGGCAAGCTCCCCGATTCCCGGTTGCCAAACCGACCTGCATTGCGCTACAAAACCGGTAATCCGCCGACGGCGGACAAGCCCTTAACCAACAGGAGGAAAACCATGGCCTTCGACCCGAACGTCCCGCAGCCCCACCACGACCTTGATGCCAACATTGTCCGCAACCAACTCAACGCCCTCAACGATAAAATTGACGCCATACCCGCCGGACCGCAAGGCCCGCAAGGGCCGGTAGGTGCTCAAGGGGAACAGGGAGTTCAAGGTGCTCAAGGCGATACCGGCCCGCAAGGGCCACAGGGTGATCCCGGCGGCACCAACCCCGAAACCGACCCGGTCTTTGCCGCGTGGCTCGCCACGCAACCGCCCGTCAGCACCTTCGCCAATGATGCCGGGTTCTCGACCTTCAATCCCAACAACGCCGGCGAACTGTATAGCTGCTTTGGCATCTTCGACGGCGGCAACATTACCAACGGCGTGCGCGTGGGCGGCAATCAAGTGGACCTCCAGCTTTACAACGGCGGTCAAACGGTGGTGGTGCTCAGCGCTGGCCAGAAGCAATTGATCGGCTACCCCGATTACGCCACCCCCGTCCCGCTCGTGGCAGCTTGTTGGGCGGACGGCGTGTTGCGCGATGGGGCCGGTAATGCCTATCTCACCGACATCAGCAGTCTGACTGCCGGCGCCGTCACCAGCCTGGCCGGTCACAATGTCAGCGAATTGGCCAACGATACCGGCTACATGGCCAATCCCATGACCAGTGACGCCATCGGCGCAATTATTTACAATGGCTGGGATGGCGTGAATCCCGGCGGCACCAAAGCCCGCGCGTTGCCCGCCGGCACCCTCGGCCAAGTCCTGACCATCGGCCGAATCGACGGCATGATCGCCCCCACGTGGGTGGATATGGCGAGCCAGAATGTCGGCTACACCCCGGCCAATCCCGGTCAGTGGGCCAGTCCCCCGGCAAGCATTGCCGAAGCGATTGACCGGTTAGCGGCGCTGGCCAGCAATAACGGCGCGAATCCGATCCCGTAGGGTATGCTATTGCATACCGTCTGCGCGTTCGGTTCAACGGTGGCACGCAATAGCGTGCCCTACTTACCGGCATCACGATCACGAATGGATTGATTACCGGGGTTACCGTAGTTCCGTAATTAACCTGTGGCGTAAGCCCCGGTCGCCTTTGGCGCTTGTCTGCCAACACTCGTTGGTAAAAATGACTTGTGCGGGACTGTGTTTACCTCAATATGGCCAAAATTTAGAACCGACAGGAGATCCTTGCATCATGTTGAACTTGGAATGGAATAACCGGCTCGAGGCGTGGCGGGCAGAATTGAAAAAACAGTTGTATCGGCCCCTGGGTCCGATTGAGGTCAGTGGCTTCGTTACGCTGGAACACTTGACGCCGCAACAAGCCCTGCGGCGAAAATTCAAGCCGATGCCGGTGGGCACAGTGTGGGGGGCGCAATGGGAATACGCGTGGTTCCGCACGCAAATCACCGTGCCGAAATCCGCCGCCGGCCAGCGCATCATTGCCTATCCGGCCTACTACGAGTCGGTCGCTTTTGTGAACGGCACCAAGGCGTTTATGACCGGCCGGAACCAGCCACTGTTGCTCACACGCCGTGCCAAGGGCGGGGAGAAATTCAACATTCTCTTCGAATCGTACGCCGGTCACGGGGCAAGCCCATGTGCGGCCGGGCCGGTGCCGCTGGATCGGCTGACCGTGCCGGAAGCGTTGCCCACCCAAGCCATCGTTGCCGCAACGACCTTCGGCATCTGGCAGGAAGAGGTTTATCAATTGATGATCGACGTCGAAACGCTCGTGGGGTTGATGACCAAGTCACCGGCCACCGCCTTGCGCACGGTGCAGGTGGAAGAAGGGTTGCGCGACTTTACCTTGACCGTGGATTTCGAGCAACCCTACGCCGAATTTTTGGCGAGCTGCCGGGCCGCCCGCAAACGGATTGCGCCGCTGCTGGCGTGCCAGAATGGTTCGACCACGCCGGTGATGTATTGCTTTGGGCACGCGCATCTCGACACAGCCTGGCTCTGGCCCTTGCAACACGCCAAACGCAAGGCGGCCCGGTCGCTCGCCAATCAATTGCAATTGATGGAGGAATACCCCGAGCACCGATTCCTCTTCAGTCAGCCCGCACAGTATGTCTGGCTGATGCAGCACTATCCGGAATTGTACGCCCGCGTGAAGCGCGCGGTGGCCACTGGCCAAGTCATTCCCGACGGGGGAATGTGGGTGGAATCGGATACGAACATTCCTTCGGGCGAATCGTTGATCCGACAGTTCATCCATGGGAAACGCTTTTTCCGCGAGCAATTCGGCGTGGATAGCCGCTTGTTCTGGGAGCCGGATGCGTTCGGATATTCGGGTGCATTGCCGCAGATCATGCGGGGCTGCGGGGTGCAGTATTTCTCCACACAAAAGATCTTTGGATCGAGTGATGGGGCCGATTCATTCCCCTACAACGATTTTATCTGGGAAGGTATTGATGGCTCCACCGTGCGGGCCTTTAACCACCACGATTATTGTTCCCAGACCCGAACGGACGAGACGATTATGCGCTGGCACTGGCGCCGGCAACGCGAGAACATTTCCACAATCCTCTTTCCATTCGGATGGGGCGATGGCGGCGGCGGACCCGAGCGCGATCATCTAGAGTTCATTCGCCGCCACAAGGACTTGGAAGGCGTACCGAAAATGAAGCTGGCGGCGCCGCTGGAATTTTTCCGCGACCTGGAGCGTGTCGCGACGCCGAATCGGTACGTCGGCGAAATGTATTTTCAGGAGCACCGCGGCACATACACCTCTCAGGCTCGCACCAAGCGCGGCAATCGCCAGAGCGAGTTCGCGATGCACGATGCTGAATTGTGGGGCGCCATCGCCGCCGTGACGGCCGGTTATTCATATCCGCTCGCTCACCTCGACGCGGTTTGGAAAGAAATTCTCCTCAACCAATTCCACGATATTCTACCCGGTTCCTCTATTCGTCGCGTACACGAAGAGGCTGAGGCGGCGCATCAGAAAATCATCACGGACGCCAATCAGGTCTGCCGAGCAGCCCAGTCGGCACTTGTGAAGAAAGCCACCCGGTCTCTGACGGTGTTCAATTCCTTGGGTTGGGACCGGCAAGCGCTCGTTGAAGTTCCTGAAAATGTTTCACTTCCGAACGGCACTATCGTTCAGAAAGTTACCGGCAAAACATTCACCGAGATTGCAGTGCCAGCGTGCGGTTGGACGACCATCGACAATGCTAGTTGTGAGCAATCCGCCGGCGTAACGGCGCGACCCAATCTCTTGGAGAACGACAGGCTCCGTGTTGTGTTCAACAAGGCCGGTGAAATCACCAGTATCTGGGACAAACAGGCCGGGCGCGAACTCACGGCCGGACCGTGTAATCGTTTCTTGCTGTACAAGGATGTGCCCGGCAACTGGGACGCTTGGAACATCGACAGCATGTACGAGCAACAACCGGTGGATATCGCCGCCCCGGCGCGCATTGAAGTTATTACCAGCGGACCGTTGCTCGGAACGGTGCGCTTGACCCGGGCTATTGGGAAATCGCAGTTGACCCAAGATATTTCCCTGCGGCGTGGTAGCGCGCAATTGGATTTTGTCACGGTGATCGACTGGCAGGAACGGCATAAACTGCTCAAGGTGGCATTTCCCGTCAATGTACACGCGGACGAAGCGATTCACGAAATCCAGTTTGGGCATCTGCACCGGCCCACACACCGGTCACGGCAGTACGACGCGGCCCGGTTCGAGGTCAGCCAACATAAATGGACGGCTCTGGCCGAAGAAGGCCGGGGCTGCGCTTTGCTCAACGATTGCAAGTACGGCGTGAATGTCCTCGGCAACAGCATTAACCTAACGCTCCTGCGCGCGCCACTCGGGCCCGATATGCTGGCCGATCGCGGACGGCAAGAGTTTGCCTATTCCTTCTTTGCTTGGAACGGATCACTAGCCGACAGCGGCATTGTGCGCGCAGCATATGAACTGAATTCGCCGGTAACGACCGTCCGTGGTGATGCCGGTCAGCAGTCTTGGTTCCGCGTCGATGCTCCCAACATTATCATCGACACAGTTAAACCCGCCGAAGACGACTCCGGTGATTTGATTGTCCGCCTCTACGAATCGATGCGGACTGCCACGCATTGCGTCCTCAAGGTTGGCTTGCCATTTGTGAAGGCGTTCCAGACGAATATGCTGGAACAGAAGCCCGTCAGGTTGGCAACTAAGCAGGGCACCATCGCGCTTGAGTTCCGACCGTTTGAAGTAAAGACGGTGCGATTGCAAAAAGCGTGATGTGAGGCTTAAGACTTTGGTGTTGGCGGAGTCGCTTTAGTAGTGAGTCGCTTAAACAAACGGTCAATGGTCAGTGGATTCGTTTTGCGTACATCCCGCAATGAAACTGCCGGCGGTAAATTTGTTTTTGGGCTTTTCGGAATCGCGATGCGTTGGGACAAATAAATGCCGGAATGGCCGCTGAACACATACGCGATGAAACAGGCGGCGGCGATGTAGACGCCGTGCGTTGCGCCAAAAATTTCAAAGCCCATAATCGTACATGCCAGTGGCGTGTTGGCCGCGCCGGCAAAGACAGCGACGAATCCGAGCGCGGCGAATAAGTCGGTTGGTGCGTGCAACAGGCCGGCCATCGTGTTGCCCAGTGCCGCACCGATGAAAAACAACGGTGTCACTTCTCCGCCTTTGAACCCGCAACTCAACGTGACTACCGTGAAAACGATTTTCCACCACCAGGCCCACGGATGAATCGTTGGCTGTGTGAAAAAGTGGACGATGCTCACGCCGGTCGAATCCGGCGTGTTCACACCTAAGCCGAGATAATCGCGTGTGCCGACGAGGTAGACCAAGCCGATGACCAGCGTGCCGCCGATGGCCGGACGGAGCGGTGCGTACGGGCAAATGGTTTTGAAGAAGCTGTGCAGCCGGTGGGACAGCTCCGAAAAAAGCGTGCTCGTCAGCCCAAATGCCGCTGCCGCGACAGCTACCTTGCCGAGCAACAGCCAATTCAAATTGAAACCGACATTATCGCCAAATGCGATGTGATACGACGTGTGATGAATATTCCACGCTTGGCACGACCAATCCGCAACAATCGCCGCGATGAAACAGGGTAGCAACGCCTCGTATTTCATCGAGCCAATCATCAAAACTTCCAACGCAAACACCGCTCCGGCTAGCGGCGTGCCAAACACTGCGCCAAAACCGGCGGCGACACCGGCCATCAATAGGATCCGCGTTTCCGACGGCTCCAATCGCGCTAGCCGCCCGCAGCCGCTAGCAATGCTGCCACCCATTTGAATCGCTGTGCCTTCACGGCCGGCTGAGCCGCCAACCAAATGTGTAATCACCGTACCAAACAAAATCAACGGCGCCATCCGGCGTGGTACGCCACCGCCGGGAGTGTGGATTTGGTCGAGGATTAGATTGTTGCCGCCTTCAGCTTTCTTGCCAATCCAATGATAGATGAATCCGACGGCAACCCCGGCGACCGGCAGGAGAAAGAGCAGCCACGTATGCTGCCAGCGCAGCTGTGTTACCGCGTCGAGGCTCCAGAGAAAGAATGCGCACGCTGAGCCGACAATCGCAGCCATTGGTAGCAGGATGAGCAACCATTTCAATCCACGCCCGGCAAATGCGAGGTTTTCACGCCAGTTTTGTCGCAATAGCATACCGGCTACGTGACTCCGTGAAGTTTGGCGTGCAGGAATTGCGTGGCTTGGCAATCAGAGGCATTGACCAAGCGGAGCAAGCTCCTAAGGTCGGCGTATACCGTGAGCAAAATCAATCTGAGCATAATTCTGTTTCATGGTAGGAGTTATCATCCGCTGAAACATTCAGGGCAGTTCAAGGCGAACTCCATCGCCGGGCGAAACACTGCATCAAGGTGGCGGAAAAATCCAACAAAATCCCAGTGCAGGCTGTCGCGATTTGACCACGTTGCCAATGATTCCACTGGTACAGAAGTGCCGGCGTGTTGTTGGTTAATTTGTAACTTATTCTGCCGGTATTAGTTGCCAATCTTATCATCCGGTGTGGCACGCGTCGTGCAAATGGATTGAGCCGCGAGTGAAAACCATTAACAACAAATAAGGGAGTGCTGGAGTTATGAAGACTAAGCGGATGCTTACATTGGGAGTGTGTGCGGTGGAAATTATGGCAGCAACGTTGACGCGAGCTGACGATGTAATGACCAAAGAAATGTCCAAGGATACAGCACCAGCTGCACCTGCCGCATCGCCGGCTAAGAGTTGGTCGGTGGATGCCGGCGCGGATTACTTCTCGGAATATGTCTTCCGAGGTGTTGATTTGTTGCACAATAATCCGGTTGCTGAGCCACACGTGTTTCTAAAGTGTAATGGCTTCGGCGTGTACTATACCGGTTACTATGGTGATTCAGGAGTAGTGGGCAACCACTTCTACGAAGAGCAGGATTTCTCCGGTGACTACACCATCAGCTTTCTGAAGGATCAATTATCGCTGACTGGCGGCGCCTACGGATACACCTATGCTGACAGCAAGGACGGAAAGAACACCGCTGAATTATACGGTGCACTCGCGTGGAACTGGGCGTTGCTCAATCCGAAACTCCTGATCAACTGGGATGTGGATGCGTTTCACGCCGGTTACGGGCAAGCCTGTATTAGCCATGTGTTTGATTTGTCAAAGCCACTGGATTTGAAAGATCCGCTGGCGCTGACCATCACGCCATCGGCGGCTCTGGGAATTGATTTCGGTTACAACGACCCCGAGAAAAAGACAAATTGGAACGATGTGCTCCTTGGCTTGACCGCAAATCTACAAATCAACAAATACCTCTCGGCCCATACCGGCGTGCAGTTCTCGGTTGCAATGAATTCATTGAACAATCTTCAGCAGCACAATGAAGCCATCGCCAACTTTGGTTTCAACATCGTGTTCTAAATCAACACAACTCAATAAAATAAAGGAGAAATAATGAAAATCATGACGCGGTTTATTGAAAAGATAAAGGATCACGGAGAGCGCAAGTATTTCTTGGCGCTGCTCGGCGGAAAACTTCTCGGCGTCAGCTTATCGTTCCTTGTCGTGTGGGCGGTCTGTACGTACTTCGGTAATTCTTCGTCCAAGGCGCACGCGGATGAAGCTCCGATGAAGATGGAGGCTTCGTCGACCATGAAGATGGAGGCCGCTCCGGCAACCCCGGGAACGCCCGCCGCCCCGGCTCCGGATGTTCCGCCATACGTCAATCCGATGAATACGATGTGGGTGTTGATCGCGGCGTTCCTCGTGTTTTTCATGCAAGCCGGCTTCATGTTTCTTGAAGCTGGTTTTGCACGAACACGCGAAACGGTGAACGTCTTGCTGGAAGGTGTCGTGGATACCTGTTTGTGCGGCATTCTATTCTGGGCATTTGGCTTTGCCTGGATGTTCGGGCACGGCAACGGGTACATTGGCTGGGGCGACGGCAATGGACACACGTGGTATTTCCTCAAGAACCTTCCAGCCACGTATGAAGCCACCGGCATTGCCACTCTCGCTTATGTTCTGTTTCAGTTCGCTTTCGCCGACTGTGCTTCGACGATCACCTCGGGCGCGATGCTCGGGCGAACTGGCTTCTGGGGTGATTTGTTTTACAGTGTTGGCGTCAGCGGATTCCTCTACCCGATCTTCGGGCACTGGGCGTGGGGACCGGACGGCTGGTTGAACAATATCAAGCCGGCGGCATTCCATGACTTCGCCGGTTCAACGATTGTTCACACCATCGGCGGCATGATTGCTTTGGCGGGCGCGATTGTCCTCGGGCCGCGGTTGGGCCGGAAGTTCAAGCGCGATGGCGGTGGACCTATGCCGGGTCACAATATGACGATTGCCGCCGTCGGTACCATCATTCTGTGGTTCGGCTGGTACGGCTTCAACCCCGGCAGCACGCTGTCCATCATGGACACGGCGGGCTGCGCTCGGGTTGCCCTCAACACGACCTTCGCGGCGTGCGCCGGCGCGTTGGCGGCCATGTTCTATGTTTATCCGCGGTCGAAGAAATGGGACTGCGGGATGACGATGAACGGGTTGTTGGCCGGCCTGGTGGCGATCACCTGTCCGTGCTATTGGGTCTCGCCTTTCGGCTCAATCTGCATCGGCGCGATTGCCGGCGTGGTTGTGGTTTTGGGAACCGACCTATTGGAGTACCTCCGCATTGATGATCCCTGCGGTGCGTGGCCCGTTCATGGTTTGAACGGTATTTGGGGAACCATTAGCTTGGGTCTGTTTGCGACCGGTGAATACGGTTGCCCGACTCCTACCGGAGCCGATAACTCCGCTGGCGCGGTGGTCTCTGGATTGTTCTATGGTGGCGGCACATCGCAACTCGTCGCCCAAATTATCGGAAACGCGGCCATCGGCATCGGGGTTTTCGTCGGCGGGATGATTTTAATGTATGCGGTGAAAGCCACCGGTACGTTGCGCGTCTCGAAGGAAGGCGAACAAGAGGGGCTCGATATTCATGAACACGGCGGCGAGGCGTATCCAGAGCAAGTGACTTCCAGTCGACGGTAGGCATTTGCATAAGGAAAATAATATGAAAAAAATCGAAGCAATTATTAAGCCGTTCAAGCTCGAAGAAGTGAAAGAGGCTCTTTCGGGAATCAGTATCGAAGGAATGACTGTCACCGAAGTCAAAGGCTTCGGCCGGCAGAAGGGGCAAACCGAAATCTACCGTGGGAGCGAATACACGGTGGACTTCCTGCCAAAGATTAAAATCGAGCTGGTAATCGCCGACGATCGGCTTGATGACGCCATCAAAACCATCGTCAGGGTGGCTCATACCGGTAAGATTGGCGACGGCAAGATCTTTATCTTGCCGGTCGAACGAGCGGTTCGCATCCGTACCGGTGAAGTCAACGAAGCAGCTGTATAAACATTAACCCAGCGCGCGGGGATGGGGCCATTCCTCATCCCCGCGCTTGCGTCGGATGCTGCAACAGAACTAAGCTGCCGGCATGTTCCTCGCTGCTTTATCTCCGGAACCGCATCCGGTCATAGTCGCACCGTTCGCGGTGCTGCTGTTGGCCATTGCGCTGATGCCGTTCATCCACAAGCACCATTGGGAAAACCATTATCCCAAGGTGTCTATCGGGCTGGGACTAATCGTCGTCGTCTATTACCTCGCCGTCCTGCACAACGGTGGACGGATGCTCACCAGCATGGTCGAGTATTCCGGGTTCATGGCGCTCATCGGCTCGCTCTACGTCATCGCCGGCGGCATCCACATCAACATGACCGGCAGGTCCACGCCCACCGTCAATACCGGCCTCCTTGCCCTCGGCGCGATTCTCGCCAACCTCATCGGCACCACCGGCGCCTCGATGCTCCTCATTCGTCCGTTCCTGCGAATCAACAAAGACCGGGTCGCGCCGTTCCACGTCGTGCTTTTCATTTTCATCGTCTCCAACATCGGCGGCGCGCTCACGCCCATCGGCGATCCGCCACTATTTCTTGGCTATCTGAAAGGCGTCCCGTTTTTCTGGCTACTCACCAAACCGCAGGTGCTCCTCGCGTGGTTGCTGTGCGTCGGCGCGTTGCTTGTCGTGTTTTTCGCGCTAGACAGCCGCAACTTCCGCCGGCACCCTGCGCCGCCAAAAGAAATCGCCAAGGATCGTGTCGAGTTGGAAGGATTCTACAATTTTCTCTGGCTCTTCGTCATCATCGGCCTCGTGCTCGTCCAGAAAACGGATTGGCTGAAAGGATTCGACGAACGCCTCGTGACCGTCGGCATTGCCGGGTTGATGGTAGCGACGGCGGCGTTGTCCTACCGTTTCGCCAGCAAGAATGCGCTGACGGAAAACGAATTCAGTTTCGGTCCCGTCAAGGAAGTCGGTTTCCTGTTCGTCGGCCTCTTCGCCACGATGGTACCGGCGCTGGATTTGCTGGAGAAACACGCCGCCGACATCGGCATCACCACCGTCCGGCAGTTCTACTGGGGCAGCGGCGCGCTCTCCGGTGTCCTCGACAACGCGCCGACCTACCTCAATTTTCTCACCGCCGCCTTCGGCCTCCAACACCTCTCGCTGGAGGTGCCGACCGACGTGACGAAGATGCTGACCGACTCGCATCTTGCGCAATACATCGTCGCCATCTCGCTCGGCTCGGTGTTTTTCGGTGCCGTGACCTACATTGGCAACGTCCCGAATTTCATGGTCAAGAGCATCGCCGAGAGTGCCGGCGTGAGATGCCCGAGTTTCTTCGGCTACGTTTTCAAGTACAGCCTGCCGATTTTGCTTCCGCTATTTGCTCTCGTCTCGATTTTCCTGCTGCGCTGAACTGTAACTCAGAGCGCCTTCAGCCAGTTGAATGCGGCAATCTGCATCGGCACATCGAACTTATGCGGGCCGGGATAGAATTGACCGGTGTAGGCATTCTCGTTACCGGCGATTTTGTAGAGTTGCTTCAGGCGCGCATCAGCATTCCGCATACCTTCGACGGTGAAGAGATCGTCTTCAAGGTCGTACTGCACGAGCAACGGCGCCGGCGCTTGGCACGCCACAAGATCTGGCCAGTCGCCGTGCCGGGCCCAATCAAATGGAAAGAACATCCACGTGTGCGTGGAAACATGCCGGTCGAGCAAGCCGGCATAGGTGCTCATCAAGCCGATGACCACCGCCGCCTGCAAGCCCTCCGCCGTGGCGCGCAACATCCCGGCGCGATTACCACCGCCGGACAATCCCACGCACGAGACGCGGCCCGGCAGCACATCCGACCGGGAACGCAGATAGTTCAACGCGATTCGGTCTTCGTGAGCCACCACGCCGGGCATGCCAGTGCCGAGGATGTTGCAATATTTCGAAACGACGTGTTCATGCGGGCCGGCGTGCGAGTTGTATTCCGCGATTACCGGCGGGAAACCGCCGGGCAAGGCATCGGAAGCTGGACCGCGTGCGCCGGCGCCGTCATTGACCGTCTGCTGCATATCTTCGAGTGTGAACTTGCGACTGCCCCAGAGAAAAGTGTCGTGCACGAGCACCGCGAAGCCGGCCCGGGCCAAAGCATTCGTCCACGGCCGGCCGCCGTAGGATTTATCCCACCACGCTTGGATGACCGGCTCGACTGGCGTCGGACCGGCAGCGATCTTTTCCTTGCCGTAATACTTAAATCCGCCGTGGTCGTGCAGCGCCAAAACCGCCGGTAATGGGCCGCGTGCGCCAGCCGGTTTGAGCAACCACGCCACCGTTCGCGGGCCGTAGCCGACCGACCAGCTGAGTTCTTCGCCGCAGACGCCATCCGCTTCCCAAGTGCGTTCGCTGCGGACATCGTGGGCTTGCTCCGGCCGGTCGCACCAACCCAGAACGTCGCGCACCTTGCGTTGGGTTTCGGGACCGGGCTTGGCCAATGGATAAAGAGTGTGTTGTCGGTTGGCTTCCGCCACCAGATCGCTGTAACCGCCGAGATGTTGAAAATTCATATGAAATGTCCGGTCGTTTTTTAGGACGATAGCGACTGTGAAGTCAATCTTGGAGAAGGATTGCGCCTAGCAATCAGACTACTCCGTTGCCGCGAGTGACTTCTGCACCGCCGTTGGCAATTCGTTTGCCTTCGCCAATAGCAAGCTGACCTGCCAGAGGTGGTCGTCTGTCAGAATGCCACGGAAGCTTGGCATGCCGGTGAGGCGAATCCCATTGGCTGCTTTCCAGTAAGTTTCGCCTGGCTCATCGTCCGTCACGCCTTTGCCCTGAAACAAATGCGGTGCCGGCGGGAACATCTGTCGTGTGAAAGCGGCTTCTGGCCGACCGGGTAGTCCGTGACAAGCCGCGCAATGATTCCGGTAAACCGTCGCTCCGGCCAGCAAGTTCGCCTCCGTCGCCGTAATGGGCACAGTCGTGGGCATCTCTTTCTCCAACCGTGCGTGCAAGGCTTGCCGGGCGAGCAACTTTTCAAATGGCATCGGTGCCGCCGCGGTCGCGACCGGCGCGTAGCCGCCGGCAAAAAACGCATACATGCCGCCGCCGATTGCCAGCACCGCCACCCCGGCACCCACAATTAACCCCACCAGAAAACGATTTTTCATCGATCAATCTCCTTGTTGTACAAACCTTATGCCGATGCTCCCACAAGGTTATTCACGATGCGAGAACAAAGGCTTGGCGCTACTGATTGACAGCGCGGACAGTCGGGCGCAAACTTGCGGCATGAAACGCTGTCACTCGTTCTTGCTGTTTGGACTGCTGGGGTTGGCTTGGTGCTGCGCGGCGGCTGACAAGCCGGTAGCAGTCAGTCAGGTGCTCGCTTTTGAAACGCATACCGGTTACTTCGTGTCGAACCAGTTCGAGCCGGCTGCGCCAACTTCGTTTGTCGTCCTGACAGAGCAGGCGGCGTTCGATAAGATGTTCGGCGTTGCGATTGTGATGCAGGATAAATCGCACCGGCTCGCACCGAATGCGTTCTCGCAGAAGCTGGTGGTAGCGGCAATTCACCGTGGCAAAATTGTGGTGGAATACAAGGCGGAGCAGGTGACCGCTGAAGGGAAGACGTTGACCATCCGCTACACCACGAAGTCGGAGCCGAACGCCACCGCTGAGTTTGCCTGCCCGCTCATCATTTCCATCGCTAAGGCGGAGTATGACGCAGTTCGTTTTTTTGAGAATGGACAGGAAATTAAACAGTTGGCGTTGCCGGTGGTTCCGTCGTCGGTTGACGGCGTGCGAATGTTTGTGGCCGGCCACAGTTTTCACCAAGGCATCATTCCGTGGCTGGATAAAATCGCACGGAACGCCGGCATCACGAATCAAGTATTGGTCGGGAAATTGTTTGTCGGCGGTTCGCGCACAATCCGAGTCTGGGAGACATCTGCAACGCAGAGCGATGTGCGCACCGTGTTGCAGGCCGGGCAGGTGGACGTGCTGACGCTATCGCCGCATCGGTTATTGCCGGATCCGGGAGTTGATAAGTTTGTGGACTTTGGGTTGGCTGGAAATCCAAACTTGCGCGTCACTGTTCAGCAATCGTGGATTCCGTATGACAAAGACATTGGTCAAGGCATTGACCCTGACCCGGAGAAAAAGCTGCCGATCGCTTGGGATGTAATGACCACCGCCAAGTTGCTGGCGACGCATCAGCCTTATTTTCGTGAGCTCGAAGCGCAGGTGCGCGCGGTCAATGCGCGTTGCGGCAAACCGGTGGTGTTTCTAGTGCCAACAGGCAACGCGTTAATCGTATTGCGGGAGAAGGTGCGGCTTGGGTTAGCGCCCGGCATCAAAACGCAGGCTGAGTTATTCCGCGACCGGATGGGGCATCCCGGCACGGCGTTGACACTGCTCAACGCATATTGCCATTTCGCCGTAATTTATCGTCGGTCACCGGTCGGATTGGCAGTCCCCGGCCTGTTGCCGGATGTCTCGTCGGCCGATAGCGAGGCGCTCAATCGCTTGCTCCAAGAGATTGCTTGGGCAGTCGTAACGACCGACCCATTGAGCGGCGTGCCGAGCAACGCTCCCGAAAACTTCAGCGACCACAGCACTGTGAATCCTTTGCCGGCGCGACCAAATTGATAGTTGTCGGCAGCGGTAAAACGTGCGATAACCCACGTACTTTCGCACTATGACCGACCAAACTGTTCTGCAAATTTTCCGTGAAACCAGTGCCTTGTTGGAAGGGCATTTTTTGCTCCGTTCCGGGCTACACAGCCAGCAATACTTTCAATGCGCGTTGGTGCTGCAATATCCCCGGCACGCCGAAACGCTCTGCCGGGCATTAGCCGAGAAGCTTAAGGCGACCGGCGCGACGACAGTTATCTCACCGGCGATGGGCGGATTGTTCATCGGTCACGAAATCGGTCGGGCGCTTGGGCTGCGACACATTTTTGCGGAGAAAAATGCGGCCGGTAAGCTGGAGCTGCGGCGAAATTTTAAAATCGCGCCGGGCGAGAAGTTGCTCGTCGTCGAGGATGTCATCACCAAGGGCGGGCGGGTGCAGGAGACCGTTGATATCGTCCGTCAAAACGGCGGCGACGTAGTCTCCGTTGGCGTGCTGGTGGACCGGTCGGAAGGCAATGTGAGCTTTGGCGCCCCGGTCGTGAGTTTGTGTAAATTACAGATTGAGGCTTTTGTCCCGGCAAGTTGTCCCTTGTGCAAGGCCGGTCAGCCAGTCGTGAAACCGGGAAGCTAAAATGATTAGTTGGATTCTTAAAAAGATTGTCGGCTCGAAAAACCAGCGCGAAGTCAAAAAACTTTGGCCGTTAGTGGCGCAGGTCAATGCAATCGAGATCGAGTACCAGAAGTTGAGCGACGACGAATTGCGCGCGAAGACCGCTGAGTTCAAGCAGCGCATTGAGGCGGCCCGGCAAGCACGCGGTGTGTCGCAACTTTACGTCGAAGCTCGGAAACTCGAAGGCGATCTCCGCGCCGAAGAGGCGAAGCCGATTAAGCGCAAAGCGCAGGCGTTGGAGCAGGCCATTCTCGACGAACTCTTGCCAGAAGCATTTGCGGCGGTGAAGAACACTTGCCGGCGGATGTGCGGTCGCGAGTGGCAGGTGCGCGAACGGCCGTACCGGTGGGAGATGGTGCCGTTCGACGTGCAGATTCTCGGCGGCATTGTGCTACATCGCGGGAACATCGCGGAAATGGCTACCGGCGAAGGCAAGACGCTCGTTGCGACGATGCCGCTTTACCTGAACGCGCTGGCCGGCTGCAATGTTCATCTCGTTACCGTTAACGATTACCTCGCCGCGCGCGACGCCGAGTGGATGGGTGAAATCTATAAATTTCTTGGCCTGACGGTTGGCATCATCCAGCACGATCAATCGCCGGCACTCCGCCGGCAACAGTACACCTGCGATATCACCTACGGCACAAACGCCGAATTTGGTTTCGATTACCTCCGCGACAATGGGATGGCCACCAGCCCGGAAACACAGGTCAAGCGCGGTCACTTTTTTGCCATCGTTGACGAAGTGGATTCGATCCTGATTGACGAGGCGCGCACACCGCTCATCATCAGTGGCCCGTCGACGATCTCAACGCACCAATTCGATAAATACAAACCGCAAGTGGCTGAGTTGTTCCGGTCGCAGACGATGTTGTGCAATCGGTACGCCAACGAGGCCAAACAGATTCTCGACACTACCGACGCCAAGAAGCGGGATGATGCGGCAGCACAAGCCGGCCGCCTGTTGCACCTGTGCAAACTGGGAATGCCGAAGAACAAGCAATTGCTTAAGTCGATGGAAGACCCGGAAGTACGGAAAATCCTCGATGCCGCCGAGTTAGCGTCACTGGCGGATTCGAGCAAGAAAGAATTGCTGGAACGCAAAGAGGAATTGTTTTTCACGATTGACGAGCGGCAACACGAAACCGATTTGACCGAAAAAGGCCGTAAATACCTGAACCCAACCGACCCGGAGGCGTTTGTTATTCCGGATTTGGTCTTGGCGTTGCAGGAAGTGGACGCGCTGGTATTGCCGGACGCGGAAAAGGAAAAACGCCGGCAACGCGTTCAACAGCAATACGAGGAACGCAGCGAGAAAATCCACAACATTGCGCAACTGCTCCGTGCCTATTGCCTGTTCGAGAAGGATGTCGAATACGTCGTGCAGGATGGCAAGGTAATGATTGTCGATGAGTTTACCGGTCGGCTTATGCCGGGCCGGCGCTGGAGCGATGGGTTGCACGGTGCCGTCGAAGCCAAGGAAGGCGTCACTATCGAGCGCGAGACACAGACGCTCGCGACGATCACGATCCAAAACTATTTTCGTCTCTATGCCAAACTTGCCGGCATGACCGGTACCGCCGAAACCGAGGCGACGGAGTTTGAGAATATTTACAAACTCGGCGTCATTGTCATCCCAACCAACCAGCCGTGTGTGCGCGATGACGAAAATGACGTTGTATACAAAACACGTCGGGAAAAATACAACGCCATCATTGACGAAGTCGAACAACGCCACCGGAAGGGTCAGCCGTCATTGGTTGGCACGGTCAGCGTCGAAGCGAGTGAAGTCTTGGCGCGGATGCTCAAGCGCAAGGCGATTCCGCACACTGTTCTCAACGCGAAATATCACCAATCCGAAGCCGAAATTGTTGCCCGCGCCGGTCAGTCCGGATCCGTGACAATTGCGACCAACATGGCTGGCCGTGGTACTGACATCAAACTCGGTCCCGGCGTCGCCGCTGTTGGCGGTCTGCACGTGATTGGCAGTGAACGCCACGAAGCGCGCCGGATCGACCGGCAGTTGCGCGGTCGTTGCGCCCGGCAAGGCGATCCCGGCAGTTCGCGGTTTTTTGTCTCACTTGAGGATGATTTGATGCGGTTGTTTGGCAGCGGCCGAATCGCCACGATCATGGAAAAACTCGGCATGAAGGAAGGCGAGCAGTTGGAGCATCCGCTGTTAAACAGCTCGCTTGAGAGAGCCCAGCGCCGGGTCGAAGAACACAACTTTAGCATCCGCAAACGCACGCTCGAATTTGACGACGTGATGAATAAACAGCGTGAAGTCCTTTACGGCTTCCGCAATGAAGTCATCAACGGCGACGAACCCCGGCGCGTCATCTTTGAAATCATCGAAGAAGTGGTCGGCATTCAGGTCGATTCGTTTTGCCTCGAAGACAAGCTGCCGGACGAGTGGGACTATAAAGGTTTGCTCCGCTGGGCGAACGTCGCATTCCCCATCGGCCTCCGGCAAGACCAGCTCACGGAGAAGGCGGTCGATGAAATCCGGCAAGTCATCATCGACAAAGTCCAGAAAGCCTACGACGCCAAGGCCGCCAACGAAGATCCGCACGCGCTCAAAGCCATCGAGCGGCTCATTGTGCTCAACGCGCTCGACCGGCTCTGGCAGGAACACTTGTACAACATGGACCAGCTCCGCACTGCCATCGGCCTCCGCGCCTACGGGCAGCGCGATCCGCTGGTGGAATACAAGGCCGAAGCATTCACCATGTTCGAGGAGATGATGGCGGGCGTGAAAAGCGAAATTGCCGGCAACGTTTTCCGCTCGGCCAGCTCGCTCGCCGCGTTCGAAAATTTCCTCCGCGCCTTGCCGACGCAACTCAGCGCACCCGATCTCAACGCCCCCAGCGCCTTCGCGCAGACCGGTAGCGCGGCCGCACCGGCGCCGAATCAGTCCAATGTCGTTAGCGAAGCGATTCAAGCTGCGACGCCGATCAAACGCGACATGCCAAAACTTGGCCGTAACGAACCGTGTTCGTGCGGTTCCGGCAAGAAGTACAAACAGTGCTGCGGTAAAAACGGGTGAACCGCGTACTGCAATTTCTCCACCGCTGGGTCTTGCCGGCGGTGACCGGTGTTTTATACGCGCTCGCCCTGCCGCCGTATAATCACAGCGAAGTTGGCTGGTTTGCGCTTGTGCCAATGTTTTTCGCTTTAGAAGGTTGCCGGCCCGGCGAAGCTTTTCGGCGTGGGTTTATCGCCGGCCTCGTTTTTTTTGGGATGACGATCTGGTGGATTATCCACGTCTCGCTCCCGGGCATGGTGGGGATGGTTGCCTTCTTGGCATTGTACTTTGGCGTGGCCGGTCTTTTCCTAGCGCAGCTGAGCGATGCAAATGACTCGGTCTTGCGCAACCTGTTCGCGGCCGTTACCGGCGCCGCCGGTTGGGTGACGCTGGAATGGCTGCGCGGCCATTTCCCGCTCGGCGGCTTCGGCTGGAACGGGTTGGGTGTGACGCAGTCCGTCGCAGCACCATTGATTCAATTCGCCAGCGTGACCGGTGTCTACGGCGTCTCTGCATTGGTGTTCATTCTGAACTACGCTTTCTTCTGCACAATCCGCCGGTACATTCGCAACATTGGCAATACCACGCCGGTGCGCCGGTTGAGCTGGGAATTTTATCTGGCGATGCTGCTGGTCGGCGCCGCGTTCGTGTTTGGTTTGCGCGCAATTGAATCCGCACCGACCGGCGGGCCCCAACGCGCATTACGCCTCGTGCTTGTGCAGGGCAACATTCCGCAATCGCTGAAATTCGACGAACGCGAAAGGCCGATGATTCTCGACCGGTACCGGTCACTCACCACAACAGCGACAGTGGAACAGGTTGACCTCGTTATCTGGCCGGAGACCGCGACGCCCGACGCGCTTCGGTATGATTCAGAAATCTTCGCCGTCGCCACAAATATCACCGCGAACACGCAAGCGTACCTACTGGCCGGCACGATTGACTTCACTCCGCGCTCGGAGCCGGTCGAGGCGTTTAACGCCGCCGTGCTGGTTCGGCCCGATGGTTTAGTCGCGAGTGTTTACCGAAAAATCCATCTCGTTCCGTTTGGTGAATACGTCCCACTCCGAAAAATTCTGCCGTTCCTGAAATGGTTCACTCCGATTACCGATAGTTTTGAGCGCGGCCGGGACGCCACGTTATTCAATGTCCACGGGCTCAAGTTCGGGACGGTAATTTGTTTTGAAGATACGTTGCCGGATCTTTACCGGCGATTTGTGCAACGCGGCGCAGATTTCATGGTCAACCTGACCAACGACGCCTGGTTTAAAGATTCACCGGCGGCTGAGATGCACCTTGCTAACGCCGTCTTTCGCGCCGTTGAAAACCGGCGCAGCCTCGTGCGGTGCAGCAACAACGGTGTCTCCTGTCTGGTTGACCGGTCCGGGATTGTTCGCCACCGGAGCGAACCATTTACGCCGGCAACGTTGGCATTTGTGCTGCTGGTTCCCGCGGAATTACCAGTGACATTCTACACGCAATACGGTGACGTGTTTGCCGCTGGCTGTGCGCTGCTGACCGGATTGACGTTGGTCAGTTTGTTTTTCCGACGGCGGTCAGCTTCTGCGTGAGGCGGTCTGAACGGTGCTGGTCACCGGCGAGTTCAATCGCGTGCCGGTACGCAGCAGCGCGTTGGTCTGCCGGCAATAGATCGCCGAGTTTTTCGTAGAGCGGCGCACTTCGCAATGCGGCGGCTTGTGTGCGGCAGAGCTGCTCCGCCTTGCCGACATCACCATTCGCGAGCAGCTGATTAACTTTGCGGATGTACGCCCAGTCCAAGTCAGGATGCTGGTCTTGGGTGAGCCGTTCAATCTGTTCGTCTACCGGCACGGCAAACGGCCGGTACAACGGATCGCCGACAAATGTCGTTTGCCAGCTCAATCCCCGTTGACTTGCCCAACCGGCTTCGGCAAACGTCGCGCCGGCGAGCAGTCGCCGGAAGAAAATATCGAGGTGCGGCGTCAGATCGAGGTAGGGTTCGCGGACATTGCCGAATGCTGCCGTAGCGCCTTTGGCGAGTAGCGGGCCAACCCAAAACGCGGTGCGCGTGCGCACTGTTGTGGCACTGGCGGAATGGAGGTGGTAAGCCACCGCGCCACGGCGAAACTGGAAATCGGCGCGTTGGAACGGACCGGTAACGGTGCCGGCGTACCAACCGGCGTACACGGCGGCATCGGTCATCGGGAATTCTTCCGGAAACAAGGCTTCGGTGTTTTCCAGTTCACACTCGTAACCGGCGGCTTGAAACAGCCGGTACGATTCTTGAATCCAGCTGTCACCGGCGCGGTAGCCGGGCTCGGTTGTGTTGCGGGCATCGAAATAGCAACGCCCGAGCAAACCATATTTTTCGGTGGCGATGGCGTCGTCGATCATGCGGCGCACGGTGGCCGGGTCCGGACCGTCAAGCCGCGCCACCAGCAGCATCGTGTTGTTCCACGGTGCCACGAAGTGCGGCGAGGATGAATTGAAAAACGGATTTGGCAACCAGCCGGTCAACCGCGTCGTCGGTCCCGGCAAGGTCGTCAACTCGCTGTCGACTGAAGCTTCGTTGCGCCGGTACGGCGCCGGCATGTTGCTGGGGTATTTTTCTTTGCTGGTCCGGTCTTCCTCAATGCGGAGTGGGACACCGTAAATCAGCGCGAGGTAATCCAGCTTGTTGTCGACGGTTTCACCGGCGATTTTGACAAGGAACTGGCGGTCAGCGATGAATTGACGGAGCGGTTCGCGGATTTGGTTTTCAAACTCTTGGCGGGTGATGACCTCGGCATTGCGGATGCGGAGGCCACAGAGGTGGCCGGCGGGAATGCCGCGTTTTTCGGCGTAGTAGGTGGCGAGCGGTTTGCTCTCGGGTTCGTTCTCGTTGTAGACGACGAGGACGCGCTGTGCGGCCACGTTACCGGCGAGCAAGACGGCGAGCAGGACGCCGTAGATGAGCGCGGTCATACCGGCCGTTGGTATTCGACGAACGAGTAGTCGGGATAATCTTCGCGCACAACTTCGTGCCACTGGCTGCGGTCGAAGTCCGGGAAGCGGGTGTCACCGGCGACTTGCCGGTGGACGTGCGTGAGCAGCAGTGTGTCGGCCAGCGGCAAGGCCAGCCGGTAAATTTCCGCGCCGCCGATGATGAAAGCGGTTTCGGTCTGGCAAGTCGCGAGGGCGGCGTCGAGACCGGCAAAACATTCGACGCCGGGAATGGCCGGGCCGCGCGTGAGGACGAGGTTGCGCCGGCCCGGTAATGGTTTGCCAAGCGAATCGTAAGTTTTGCGACCCATGATGATTGGGTGGCCGAGCGTGAGGCGCTTAAATCGTTTCAGGTCGTCGCTGATGTGCCACGGAATCTTGCCGGCGGCGCCGATGACGCCGTTCTCGGCGAGGGCGGCGATGAGGACGACCTTCATACGGCGACTTTGAATTTGATGCGCGGCTGCGGCTGGTAACCTTCGACGCGGAAATCTTCGAACTTGAGTTCAGCCAATGGTTTCTTGGCGATAATGAGACGGGGCAGGGGGCCCGGCTTGCGTTGGAGTTGCTCGCGGAGGCCGGGGATGTGGTCGTAGGCCTCTTTGCCGCTGCCGGGCGTGGCGGTGTAAATGTGCGCGTCCACGATGGTGTGGCTGAACCAGCCGACGGCGAGGCCGACTTGTTCGGCGAGGATTTGGGTGAGCGTGGCGTAGCAGGCGAGGTTGAACGGGATGCCGAGAGCGATGTCGCCGCTGCGCTGGGTGAGGTGGCAATTGAGCCGGCCGTCTTGGACGTTGAAGACGTAGCTGTAATGGCACGGCGGCAACTTGCTGGTGGTGGCATTGCCGGGCTCCCACGCGGTGACGACCATCCGGCGGCTGGTCGGTTCGGTGCGGAGCGTGTCGAGGACGAATTGGATTTGGTCAACTTCGCGGACTTGCCAGTTGCCGGCGGCGTCCCGGTACGGATGCGGGAACCGGCGCCAATACCGGCCGTAAGCGGTGTCGAGGTTGCCATCGGCATCGGCCCAGGCGTCCCAGATTTTGGTGTGCTTGCGGAGGTTGCGGATGTGGTCTTCGCCGGAAAGATACCAGAGGAGCTCGTGGAGCAGGGAGGCCCAGACGATTTCCTTGGTGGTCAACAGCGGGAAGCCTTTGGCGAGGTCGACCCGGTAATGTGCGCCGAAGTAGGCGATGGTTTCAATGCCGGTGCGGCTCGGTTTGCGCGTGCCGTTGTCGAGGACCAGTTTGACTAGATCGAGATACTCTTTCAAGCGGGAATGGACTCAGGCTGAAGGTTCACTGGCGACAGGCGCGACGGGTTCGGTAGCGCTGTACCGCTCGCGGCCGAAGAGGACGGTGCGGACCGTTTTGATACAAATGAGGAGGTCGAGAGTGAGCGACATGTGTTTGATGTAGTACAGGTCAAATTGCAATTTGCGCTTGGAATCGTCAATGCTCGCAGCATAGGGCGCCATAACTTGCGCCCAGCCGGTAATGCCCGGCGGGACCAGCAGGCGTTCGCCGTAGAAGGGCAGGGCGGCGGTAAGTTTGTGGATGAACACGGCCCGTTCCGGGCGCGGGCCGACGAGGCTCATATCGCCACGGATGACGTTAATGAGTTGCGGGAGTTCGTCGATACGGAATTTGCGGAGCCATTTGCCGAGCCAGGTGATGCGCGGGTCATCGTCCGTCGCCCAGACCGGGCCGGTCTGGCTCTCGGCGTTGTCGCGCATGGTCCGGAATTTCAGCAGCATGAACGGCCGGCTGTCGCGGCCTAACCGCTCTTGCCGGAACAGCGCCGGTCCTTTGGAGGTGAGGCGGATCAAGATGGCCGTGAGCAGCATCAGCCACGCAGTCAGTGCGATCCCAAGCGTGGTCATGAGGATGTCGAGCAGGCGCTTCAGACGGCGGACGTGGATGCGCGAATTGTTCATCGCGGCGTGGAAGAGCCATTCGTCATCAATGTGGTCAACCGGAATCTCCTGCGCCAGTTCCTCGTGGAGCGACACAAAATCCACTAGTTCTATCCCGTGGTGCCGGAAGGTGCGCAGCCGGCGCAGCAAGCCCGGCTCGGCGTTCATCGAGACGGCGATGATCAGGCGCTCAATGTGATAAAGCTTGATGAATCGGTCGATGGTTTCGAGCGAGCCAAGAATGGGATAATCGCCGATGAACTTGCCGACGTGTTCATGATTACTGCCGCAACTAATCAAGCCGAGAATCTGGATGTCGAGTCGGTTCTGGCTTTTCACCAGTTCCTCGACCTTGCGCGCCTCGCCGTTGGTGCCGATGATCAGGCAGTGTTGCGCCATCACTCCGCGATAACTGGCGGCAATGTAAATCAAGCGCGTCAACAGCACGGCCGCGAAAACAAAAGCCGCGTAGCCACCAAAAATCAAGCGCCCGAGGGTTGGTTCTGACCGCGCCGCGTAAAACAGCGCCATCATCAGCATCATCCCGAGGCCGACGGAGACCGTCACGCTCGTCACGGTGCGGCCGATCTTGTACAGGCGAGTAGAATCGTACAAACCGCAGATGTAGTAGGAAATTCCGAAGAGGAGCCAAGCTAGCACCACGGCCGGCCGGTGGGTTTGAAAGTAAGCCAGCCCATCCACCAGCCCCAAGCGCAGGATCACGGCCACAAACATGGCCAGCGCCGTAAATACCCCGTCCAGCGCCACCAGCAGTAGCTTGCGGCGCGGCATTCGACTGTGTTGAGAAGTAAGCATTAGTTACCGGCAAAATCCTTAATTAACCAAGCTGCACTCAGGCTGAATGACAATTCCGAACATAACGGCAAACAGAAAATTGACAAGCCAGATTATTGCACAATCGTGCCGGGACGCCGCGTCGCTGTTCAGATGCGGGCCGGGCCCGGTAATTAACGGGACTGGGGTGTGTCGACGATGGCTTTGAGGAACTCTTTGTTGGTCTTGAGCTTGCTCAGGCCGTTGAGAAGTTTTTGGATGGATTCGAGTGGCGGAGTGCCGCTGAGCGCGCGCCGCAGGCGGGTCACGCCTTCGAGTTCGTTCGCGCTGAGGAGCAATTCTTCGCGGCGCGTGCCGGACATGTTAATTTCCACAGCCGGCCAGTAGCGTTGCTCGGCAATCTTGCGGTCGAGCACCAGCTCGGAGTTGCCGGTGCCTTTGAATTCCTGGAAGATCAACTCATCCATCCGCGAGCCGGTATCCACCAGCGCGGTGGCGATGATCGTCAACGAGCCGCCTTCCTCAGCCTTGCGGGCGGAGGCGAAAATCCGGCGCGGTTGTTCCATCGCCCGGGCGTCGAGACCGCCGGTCATTGTGCGACCGGTTGAGCCCATGAAATTATTAAAAGCTCGGGCCAAGCGCGTAATCGAGTCGAGCACGATGAAGACGTCGCGGCCAAATTCGACGAGCCGCTTGGCGCGTTCGATAGCCATCTTGGCGGTGCGGACATGGTCTTCAATGGGCTGGTCGTTGGTCGAGGCGATGACCTCGCCACCTTTGATTGAGCGGCGGAAATCGGTCGTTTCCTCGGGGCGTTCGTCCACGAGCAAAACGATGGTGTGGGCGTCCGGATGATTCGTCAGGATGGCATCGGCAATGTGGTGGAGCAGGGTGGTCTTGCCGGTGCGCGGGGCGGCCACAATCAGGCCGCGAGTGCCTTTGCCAATCGGCGCGACAATGTCCATCACACGCGTGGTGTACCGGTCAGGCACTGTTTCCAAAACATACCGCTCGGTCGGGTTGATGCTGGTGAGATCGTCGAATTTTTTCAGCGACGCATATTTCTCCAACGACTGACCGTTAACGGTCTTAATCTCGACGAGCTGCGGGCTGCCTTTGCGGGGCGGGGCGGCGCGGCCTTCGATTTCCAAGCCAGCCCGGAGGCGATAGCGGCGGATCATATCAGGCGACACGTAAATATCATTCGGGCTGACTTGGTAGCTGCGGGCGGGATTGCGCAGGAAGCCAAACCCCTTTTCGCCGACTTCCAAGACGCCTTTGGCGACGAGCTCAGGCTGCACCTGTCGAACCGGAACTTGGGCCGGTGGCGGTGTTTGAACCGGTGCTTGGGCCGTGGGTTGATTCGCGGTCTGTGGCGGCTGCTGTGCTGGTTTTGCTTCGGTCTCGTTCACGTTGCTACCTGAGTGCATAATAATGCTGTGATAATAAACTCCGCGTCACTCCCTTGATTAGATCAAGTGACAATCGCCGTCTATCTGGCGATTCCGCGTTCAGACTTGCGACAGAAGTCAACGAAGTGTG
>JBAWWR010000017.1:0-27111 GCA_037146675.1 Verrucomicrobiota bacterium
GCGGCGGACCTGGTTGGCGAGCGTTTGAAAACCGAGGTCGTGATAGGCAACCGCCAGCGCGCTGGCGAGGCCGTCGGACGGGCCGTGTTGGTTCTGTGCGGTGAGGAAAATATCCAGAGCTTCGTCGTACCGGCGGTTAAGCAGATGTTCGTAGCCGGTAAAGGGAATAAAGCTCTGGCCGGTTAAGCCGGTTTTCAGCGGCAGATGAAATCGGTAAATGGCGTAGAGGAAAAACAGGGCGCGGACGCGTTCGTAAAGATTTTCCGATTGCCGGCGAAACTCATCGAGGGCGGCACATTCGGCCAGCAACTCGGCCAGGGTTGCTTGCCGGCAGAAGGTATCGAGCGCTTGGTCGCGCTGGGCGGCATCGCTGGCGGTAATGATGGAGATGAGGCGCCGGCTCATGCGTGTTTTTGTTTGGCGAGCAGTTCGAGGAGTTGGGTCAGAACTTCGTCGCGATCCTTGCCGGCGAGCGCAAGCGCGAGTTGCGCGGTGAGCAGGCCATAGGTGACGCCGAGGTTGTAGCGGTGACCTTGAATCTCGCAGGCGAGGTAACGTTCCCGGTCGGCAAGTTTGGCCAGCGCCGGCGAGAGTTGCCGGCAGCCGTTGTCGCCGGCGGCTTCCAGAATGTCCATCACGGCCGGCGTCAGCACATGCATCCCAAAGAAACAGAGGTAGTGACCGGCGCGTAGGCCGGGAATGATCAGGTGTTGCTCCGCCTCGGTGGGTGTCGGTTTTTCAGCGACGGTTTCGATTTCGTAAAGGTGCGGGCGTTGGGCAACGCGGCGGCCGCCGACAGTGCCATAATATGGCAGCATATTTTCGCGCGTGGCCTGAACGGCGGAGACGGCGCAGTTTTCCGCTTCGGCCACGGCGACAAGTTGCTGGGCGCAACGGTGGCTGGTCGCGCTAACGCAGAGATGATCGCTGACAAGGTGGAGGAATGGCTCGTTGCCGGTGAATTGCCGGGCGCAGCGCAAAGCGTGACCGTAACCGAGTGGCGCCGGTTGGACGATGAACTGCAGCCGGGCGGCGAGGTTGCCGGCGGCGAGCTTGAAATTCTCCTCGTCACCGGGACGGACGACAATACCGATTTCGTCGGTACCGGCAGCAATGACTTCTTCGAGGATGATTTGCAGCGCGGACTTGGCGACGCCGTCGCGGTCCACGAGGCGTTGGAGGGGCAGACGTTGCTGCTCCTTACCGGCGGCGGTGATGACGGCTTTTTTGATTTTCACCGTAAGTTCTCCTTAGTTGGAAATTGGCGGAGAGGGAGGGATTCGAACCCTCGATGGACCATGAGCCCATACCGGTTTTCGAGACCGGCGCCTTCAACCACTCGGCCACCTCTCCGTTACCCGATAAACATTGGCTAAATTCGACTCGCCCCATACCCAGCATCTGCCAGGAAAGCGCAACCATACAAACCGCTCACGAATCACCGTCTATAAACTTTACTACCAAAATGGTCAAGCCGCTTACGTTCCATTCGGTGAAGCACATTCCGGTAATGATTGCCGGTTCGCGACGCGGACAGTGAACACAACTTCCGATTGACGCTGGGGATACAAGTGTTACTCTTTCTGAAATGCGTAACACTCGGAAAGACTCCGTTGTCCGCTTCAGCGTCTCGCTTGCGCCACGCTTGGCGCGCGAGCTCGACCAGATGACCACCGAGAAAGGCTACGACAACCGATCGCTCGCCATCGCCGATATGATTCGCGCCCACCTAGTTGAGCACCGGCAGCAAATGGGCGCCAGCGAGATTGCCGGCAGCATCACTCTGGTGTACGACCATCACCGGCATCATCTGCAGGATTTATTGACCGATCTGCAGCACGAGCACCGGGAAGTAATTATTTCATCATTGCACTGTCATTTGGACCACGACAATTGCCTCGAAGTCCTCGCCGTGCGCGGCCAGTCGGCCGCCATCAAGAAGCTCGCCGACGAAATGATCGCCGCCAAAGGGGTCAAACACGGCAAGCTCACCATCACCAGCACCGGTAAGGATTTACCAGACTAACCATGCACATCCCGGACGGATTCCTAGATGCGAAAACCGCGACTGTTTCGGCAGTGCTGGCCGGCAGCGGCGTCGGTGTCGCACTCTCGCAAGTGCGCCGGCATCTGGCCCGGCGTAAAGTACCGTTGTTAGGGTTAGCGGCGGCGTTTGTGTTCGCGGCGCAGCTGTTGAATTTCCCGGTCCTCGGCGGCACATCCGGACATTTACTTGGCGGCGTGCTGGCGGCGGTATTACTCGGACCGAGCGCGGCCGTCATCGCGCTGACGTGCGTGTTGGTCGTGCAATGCTTTCTGTTTTCCGACGGCGGCGTGACGGCGCTTGGGGCAAATATCCTAAATATGGCGGTCATCAACCCGGTCGTTGGTTACGGAATTTACCGGCTGGTCCGGCACTGGCTGACCGGCACGCGCGGACTGATTGTGGCGGCGGCGTTTGCGAGCTGGTGTGCAACGGTGGTGACTGCTATCGGCTGCGCCGGACAGCTCGCCTTTGCCGGGACGATGCCGTGGGGGCTGGCGTTCCCGGCAATGGCCAACATCCACATGCTCATCGGCCTCGGCGAAGGCTTGATTACGGCATTGGTTATCACGGCGATTGCGCGTGTGCGACCAGAACTGGTTGCGGAATCGCTCCAGCCGACAATTGTGCGCCGGGCCGGTGAGTTCACTGGCTTGGGAGTCTTGGTGGCCTTGGGGCTAGCATTATTTATCGCGCCGTTTGCCTGTCCGTGGCCGGATGGTTTAGAAAAGGTCGCCGCAACACTCGGCGTAGGATCTGTGGTGCCGGGCCTGAAATCCGCCATGGCAACGACAGCAGTCGCCGGCGCAATCGGGACGCTCGTAGCCTTTGGTTTGTCGTTTTTACTGGCGCGACTACTGGCTCCAAAACAAACAAATGAAACATAATTTTCTTGATCGGTATAGCCGACTTGATAGCGGCATCCACCGGCAGCCGGCCGGGCTAAAACTTGCACTGGCGTTGGCCGTCGTGCTGACCGTTGTGAGTGCGCCGCGCACGGCGTGGCTGTTTTTCGGAGTTATCGGCTTGGTTCTACTGACGTTGGCCGGTATCAGCCGGTTACCGGTAATGTTTCTCTTGCGCCGACTATTGCTGCTGGAACCGGTCGTGCTGGGAATCGCAATTTTGTCGTTGTTGCAACCGGGCGGCGGAGTGGTGTTTGCCGGGATTTTGACGAAGGGCACGCTCTGCCTGTTCACGATGATTTTGCTGGCGAACACGACGCCGTTTGCGGCGCTGCTGGCGGTGTTACGGCGGCTGCGCTGCCCGTCAATTTTGGTGACGACGCTGGCGTTGATGTACCGGTATCTGTTTGTGCTCATGGACGAGACGGAGCGGATGAACCGCGCCCGGCGCAGTCGCACGTTTACCCGTCAACACTGGTGGGAGTGGAAAATCCTCGCCGGTGTCATCGGTCAATTGTTCGTGCGTTCAACGGAACGGGCGGAGCGGATTTACGCGGCGATGTGCGCGCGAGGTTGGAAATGACGCCGGCACTTGAAGTTCGTAATTTGTCGTTCCGGTACCCCGACGGACGCGAGGCATTGCGCGGTGTAAATTTCGCGATCAACGAAGGCGAATGTGTCGGCTTGATTGGTCCGAACGGTGCCGGCAAGTCCACGTTGCTGCTCCATTTGAACGGCATCTTACCGGATCAAATCACCACACCGGCAGTGTATGTCGGTGGCGTACCGGTCACTGAGGAAAACTTACCGGCAATTCGCCGGCAAGTCGGGTTGCTGTTCCAAGACGCCGATGATCAGCTATTTTGTCCGACGGTTTTCGAGGACGTGGCGTTCGGGCCGCAGCAGTTTGGTTTGGACCCGGCAAAAGTGCAGGCGGCACTGGCGAAAGTCGGATTGGCCGGTTACGAGCAGCGATTGCCACAGCATTTGAGTCGTGGCGAGAAGCGCCGCGTTTGCCTAGCGGGCGTTTTGGCGTGCGATCCGCGGGTGTTAGTGCTGGACGAACCGACAGCGGACCTTGATCCACGTGGGCGGCGAGAATTAAAGGCGTTATTACAGCAGATCCCGGCGACAAAACTGATTGCGTCGCACGATCTGGAAATGGTGGTGGACCTGTGCCCCCGGTCACTGGTGTTGGATGGTGGGGTGGTAGTGGCCGATGGCGCGACGGCTGCGTTGCTAGCTGACACCGCGCTGATGCTGCGGCATGGGCTGGAACGTCCGCATATTTTGCAGCACCGACATCCGCATTAAAATACGCCGACTACGGTCTGCGCCGTTGTCATGAATGAGGAAGTTCGTGAGAGTATGCGGCGATGTTAGCGGCGATTGCTCTGCTAAATCCGGACAATGGCTTGGAGCTGTTGATCGCCTTGATCCGGTGGTAAATGACAGTGCAGTACTTTGAGCTACTCGCCAGCTAAAGCCCGCTCTCTGGCGCGACATTCGCGAATTACCCCAAGTCTTATTTGACTGGCTCGAAAACTTCCTCAGTAGCTCCGGCTTGGTCAGAACTGCGCCGCACAAACCCCTTCGCGATCAGTGCCTCCAAAATCCGATGCGCGGTCAGCCGATCCACCCGCATATCATGCACTAATTCTGATTCGGTCAGGCCGCGGCCTTTGCAGTGGACAAGATCCAGTGCTGCCTCCAGTGGCAACTTGTAACCGTTGTACAGCGCCACCAGGCCGAAGATAATCAGCGCCGTGCCGGCGATAATCGCCCGGTTTCCGCGAAACAGCGTTGGCGCACCGGGGATTTCGCCCATCATGTCCACAAGCGTGTACAATCCGCTAATCACCATCCCAACCCCGGCCAGTTTCACAAACTTGCGCCGGCGGTGAAAAGCCGCCCAGTTGAAATCAGTACTCATTTCGTTTTGTCCTTCAATTCCTTGAGCACACCCAACGGCGCAATGTCGCTCGCTTTTTGCAAGTCGGTCCAGAGCGTTCCCGGCCCAGCGTAAATCAAGGCCAGCCGCAGTTTCGCCGGCAACTGTAGGGCAAACTGATAATCGGTGTAATCACGGGAACTACCGGCCGCTTGCACAAGCTTGGTAAACCCATCGCCTTCGGCTTGGCCTTTCAACTCGACGACCTTCGCGTCGGCGGCACCAAGTTTACGGCGCACATTCGCTCGGATTTCCGCAGTCTGCCGGGCAAAGTCGGCCACCAACAGGCGCGTTTGCGCGGCGATTTCAGTGACCTCTTTCTCTTGTGCGGCGCGGATATTGCCTTCCCGCCGCTGCGTTTCAAACTCCACAATCTGCTCAACCTGCCGGATGCGCCCGGTCATTTCATCAAGCTCGGCTTTCTTGGCCTCGGTCTTGGTCTTCTCGGTATTCGTGACGTTCCATTCGGACGCGATCCGGGCGTCTTGAATCGGGCCGCTAATGGTTTCCGGCACGAGCGTGTCCTGCACCAGTGCGAGGTCAACTTGCAGCTTCTTCTCGTGCAATGTCGCCTCGATGGTTTCCTGAAACGCCCGCTGGAATTCCTCGCGCTTGTCGCCCACGATGAAATCCACAGCGCCAAAGGTCGAGCCCTTGATGCGCGCAGTGGAATTGATTTGCGGGATGAGAATGTTCTGCTCGATCTTCTCCAGATTGCCATACCGGGCGTACACGCTCGGTGCGTCTTGCGGGAGTAATTGCCAGAGCAACGTCACATCAATCGTGATGTCAAAGCCGTCGGTGGACGGGAACGTGACCGCCGGCAAGACCGGTGACGCGGTTTGGCTGGTGGGCACCTGGCTGGGCGGCGCGCCCTGACCGAGTTGCCGGGCCAGTACGGCTTTAGTACCAGCCTGGGCCGGCCCGTTCATCGCGCCTGGGTACGCAGTGTTGAACTTGTCCTTCTGTTGCGGCGCGCCTTCGCCGAGTTGTTTGGCGAGCTGCTGGGACGAACCTTCGCCGCCGGTAATGTTATACGTCGCGATCTTGCCGGCATGGGCCATGGTGATTTGGTTGTAGCCAATCTCCACGCGCTCGACCGAATAGGCTTCGGGATTGATCGGGTACAAGCCCGGCGGCAAAACCGCCTTCTGCACCCCGCGTTCGCCGGGCTCGGCCAGCAGGCCCTGCGCGGTCTTACCGGAGCGCGCGGTGACCACGCCCACGTAGCCGGGATCGATCTCGATCATCTTCATGATCTTCACATCAAAGGCATACGGGTTGAGCTTATACGTTCCCGGCAACAGCATGTCGCGTTGAATGCCTTGTTCGCCGGGGCCGGCCAAGAATTCGCCAGCCGCCAGTTCTTTGCCGGACTTGGCAATGACCAGGCCGACTTCGCCGCTCTTGATCACAATCTGGTTTTTCAACTGGCGCTCATACAGGAACGGGTTGATGAAATGCCGACCCGACCCGAGCGGTTCTTGTAATACGCCTTTTTGACCCGGTGCGGCGATGATTTGACCCGGCGGCATTTCGGTACCGGTCTTAGCCACGAGCACCAGCATCGTGTCGGCCGGTACGTCGACGTTTTCAACAATCCACACCCAAAAACTCTCGTAGCCGATGAAGTATGCGATGGCGAGCGCGGCGAGAATGGTAATCAGCTTTTTCACTTCGCACCACCTTTCTCGACGGCCGGTCTCGACAGCTCGCGGAACGGCTCCGCCAGCGGCCCGTCCGTGTTGGCGAGTATGGACTCAATATTCGGCGCGGCTTTGCTCAGGTAGAGATACCGGGCGTAGCCAGCACCGCCGCCGAACGGCGTCACCATCGCCTTCAGCGCGCTGGCCTCGGCGGTGCGGGTGTAGCTGATCACGTCGGCATCGCCTTGACCGATGGCAACGACGGCGAGGGCTTGATTTTGAGCAGTCGTCAAATCCTTGCGGGCCACTTCCAGGTCGCGCTGGGCGCCAATGATCTGGACTTGTTGTTCCTTCGTCACCTGCTGGACGGCATTGGTGCGCGCGGTCTCAATGGATACAATCCGCACGCGCTGATCCTGGATCTTGCGCTGCTGCGCAACATTGGCGTCGGTTTGGGCGCGCTCAATTTCGCGGAGATATTTCTCGCTGGTCTGAATCGCAATCTCCCGCTGGCGGATTGGTTCGGAGATTTTCGTCGGCGGCTCAATCTCGCTGATCAGCGCGGCTTTCACGAGTACGCCCTTTTTCACGCTCTCGGCAGTGATGTGCTTGTTGAACTCGTCCTGGAAGGCCTTGCGGACCGTGCCGGCAATCACATCGGCGCTGGTGTACTTGGAGCCTTGGATGCGGCTCATCGACAGGGCGCTGCGCAAAATGACCTTGGTCACGATTTCGTTTTCGTCGCCGATCAGGACGAAAACTTCCGGTGCGCGCTGTTCGTCAATCGCCCATTCGACGGTGCCCTTAACCGGAAAGCGAAAACCATCTTTCGACAAAAAGCTGATTTCAAACTCGGTCTTATGGCTTTGCACACTGACGATATCCACGCGCTGAATGTAGGGATTGAGGTAGTACGTGCCGGGATGCAATGGGGCCGGCTGGACACCGCGCTCGCCGTCCTGGACGAGGATCGTGTTCGGCGCGGCCGGGCTTGGTCCATAACGGAGTGTGACGATGCCGACCTCGCCGGGATTGATTTTTACGGCCGGTTGTTTCTCGATGGCAAAAGCCAACGGATTGATTCGGTAGGTACCGGGCCGCAGCGGCTCGTCAATGATTCCCCGAAAGCCTTCGCCCCGTTTGACAATATACCGACCCGCGGTCGGCGGTGTGCCAAATTGCTGAACCATTACGCCGACCTCGCCTTCATTGACATGTGTCAACGGTACAATCTGCCACGCCCAATTAATTGGATTGTAGAAATACCGGCCTTCACTGAGCGGCTCAAGTTGAACGCCTTTCTGGCCGGGCTGGGTGGCGATGATGTCATTGGCCGGAATGTCAGTTCCGTCTTTCCGAATCAACACTGCGCAATGGCCCGATGGCGGTTCAATCCGGCAGGAGAACCAAACAAAAACAAACAGAACAAAACCCACCGCCGCGACGACAAGTAACGCGAGTAACCCAAACCGGTAAGGGTCAAACCCATACCGCGCACCGTCATTGTTGTCGTGTGGTGTGTGACTGGAAGCTGATTGACTCATAAAGCGCCGCCTTTCATCCCCTTGATACTGCCGGCCAATTTATAAAGCAAGCACACAAACCCCCTGGCACTGGGCACCTGCATTGTATTTATGCGCCTGATGGAATCCAACCAAAGACGGATGTCCCGTAATGTGAGAGGAGCTGACACTCGCCGTTGCCGCAAACGTCGTGGATCGAAATGCGACCACTGCCAGGTTGCACAAACTTCTACCCAAAACATTTTTCGCAGTCGCCCTCCCGCAATTGGGATAAAGATTAACTCTAATTCTGGGGTTGACAGACCGCCGAACCGGCGTTAATTGTATTCAGTTTTCACTGAACGATTCTATGAATCGCACCAAAACAGCCGAGTGGATGGCAGTCCGCCGGAGCTTCACCGAAGCCGGCGGGCATACGACACAATTGTTTGGACTCGGCCGAATTCTTGGCCAACTCTATGCGTTGCTGTATCTCAGCCCGCGGCCTTTATGCCTGGATGAGATCGTCAGCGAACTCGGCGTGAGCAAAGCCAGCGTCAGCACGACGGTTCGCCAACTGGCGCAATGGACGGCGGTGAAGCGCATCTGGATTCGGGGTGACCGCCGAGATTATTACGAAGCGGAAACTGATTTTCAATCACTGTTGAAGTCTGGGGTGCTGGCAACTTTGCGCAAAAAACTAGATACCGCCGGCAAGCAGCTTGCTAAAATTGAGGGGACCCTGCCCGAAGCCGGCTCTAACGGCGAGCACGACAAAGATATGGCAGTGATCGCAGAACGCCTGAAGAAGGCCCAACAATTTCACAGACAGATCAGCGATTTACTTGGCAATCCGTTAGTAGATCATTTGTTGTAGCGACCGATTGATTGCTAGCTGCGGCGTGGTGCAGCGTAAAAAAATGACGATTCTTCGTGTAAACGGAGGTCCGACGAAACGAGTGCTGGTGAAGGATCAGACCGGCACCTGAATGGCGGCAGCTTGTCCAAATTCAATGAACTGGTACGCAATTCATGCTAAGCCCCGGCAAGAGTCGCTGGCGTTGTTGAGCTTGCAGCGCGAAAAGGTTGAGACGTTTTTTCCGCAACTGCGACGGAAGCGCACCATCCGCCGGGTGCGCAAGTGGGTGACCAGCGCTCTGTTTCCCGGTTATTTCTTTGCACGCTTCGATGCCAACCTCTCCGGCCGCTTGGTCCGGTATGCCGACGGCGTGATTAACATCGTCAGTTTCAGTGGCAAACCGGCACTGGTCGAGTCCGCGATTATCGACGCGATTAAAGAATACGCTCAAGATAATGTCGTCACTATTCAGCCGCTCCAATTTAAGCCGGGTGATATTGTGGAAGTTCAAACTGGTCCGTTGCGCGGTTTGCAGGGCATCTTCGAACGTGAAATGAGCGACCGCGATCGTGTCGTCATCTTGCTGGATGCGCTCGCCAAAGGCACACGCGTCGAAATCAGCCGCGAGCAAGTCGAGAAACTTTCGTGACCGCCATAACTGGCTGACGCTAGTTACGCTGCGCGCTACGCCCCGCAGCGGTTTCCTCTTAGTCAGGAAAAATCTGTCCGAACACTTTACAGCCGTCACTTCGCCCATGATTTCGCTCGCCGGAGTTTCAAAAAAGTTTGGGAATAAATGGGCGGTGCAGCCGGTTGACCTAACTGTTCCACGCGGGAATATTTTGGGCTTGCTCGGTCATAATGGTGCCGGTAAGAGCACGATTATCGGGATGATATTGGGGCATGTCTTCCCATCCACAGGGCGGATTTCGGTTAATGGCTATGACGTCCGACAGCACCGCTGCCGAGCACTGGCTCGAGTGGGAGCCATTTTCGAAACACCGGCATTCTACAATTATCTGACCGGGTTGACTAATCTGCGGATTTTTTGTGAATACTCCGCCGTTCCAGATCCCGCACGACTGCAAGCGGCCATTCGTTTCGTCAACCTCGACAGCTGTATCAACGATCCAGTCGCGACCTATTCACACGGCATGCGTCAGCGGTTGGCGTTAGCGCAGGCCTTACTACCTGATCCCGAATTACTCATCCTCGATGAGCCAATGAACGGGCTTGATCCCGAGGGGGCGTATGAGATGCGGAATCTCATCCTGAAACTGAATCACGAGTGGGGGCTGACCATCCTCATTGCCTCCCACGGATTGCATGAAGTCCAGCAGCTTTGTTCAACCGTGGCCGTGCTGAAGCAAGGGAGAATAATTTTCGATGGCCAGTGGCATACATCAGCACTGGAAAACAATTTGGTGCGCATCGAAGTTGTTGACCAAACGGGGATGGAAGACGGGCTAATCAAAGCCGGTTTGATAACTTGTTTCACGCGCCCGGGGCATGCCTGCCTGGCCGCTGGACGCACGAGTGCCGATGTTGCGGAATGGCTTACCCAAAATGCCTATCGGGTGCGCACGCTGGTTAATATTGAGAACACGTTGGAAGACTTTTATCTGCAAACCGTCCGCGCAAATCCGCCGGAACACGCCACCCGCGTGGACTCAGCTCACTTGTCTGGCCAATCACAATGAGACTGTTTTGCCGGCAATTAGCAAATGAACTCCTCAAGCTGTTCGCCCGTAAGCGCACGTATTTGGGGTTTGCCGGCTCGCTGGTTGCCGAAGCTCTCTTCCTATTGCTCTGGCGCCATCCCTTAGCACAACGCGCGTTCGAAAAAGCATTTCAACGCGGGTCGGCCGGACCCAATCCGTTTTTTGACGACTATTTCCACGGACTGACAATCGCCTTGCTCATGGTCGCTTTTACATTTCTATTGCTGGGCGGGCTATATCTAGCTTTGGTGGCCGGCGACATCGTGGCCAAGGAAGTTGAAGACGGCACGATCAATATGCTCCTCGCGCGACCGGTCTCGCGGTTGCGCCTGTGGAGCGTGAAATGGTTGACTTGCTCAATCTATACTTTTGCGTTGGTATTCTTTATGGGATTGACCAGCTTGCTCTTAGCCTCGGCTTTGTGTGGCGGACTGGGAAAACTGGCCGTGGTCTATGGCCAACACCCGAGCAATCTGACGCTCATGTCCATCTTTGACACGGCGGAAGGACTGTGGCGTTATGGGCAAGGTTTACTGCTCTTGGCCATTGTCATGCATGTGGTGTCCGCCTTGGCGTTCACGTTCTCCTGTCTGAACATGAAACCCGCGACAGCGGCGATTGCGACGTTGGCTATCTTCTTTGTCGACGCAGTGCTGAAAGTTGTCCCGTTTTTTGCCGTGTTTGAAAAATGGTTGCTCAGCTACCATTTGGCGTGCTGGTTGCGGTCGTTTTCTAAGTACTCGCCAGCCGTCAATGTCACCACCTCTGTTGTGTACCTACTTGCTCTAAGCGTAATTTTTCTCAGCGTCAGCGCCAGCCAGTTCTGCCGCCGCGACTTCAAGACGTGCCAATGAAACAGCCACCAGCAACTCGCGCTCGTCGGCCACTGATGTCTGAATGTTTAGCCTCCAGCATCGCGGTCGAGTCACGTGAACGGATTCAAGTATGATTTTGTTACTTGGTGGATCCGGGTATGTCGGGACGGCGATGCGCAGACTGCTGGAGACGAAACAGCTTGCGTATCAGAACATCAGTCGCAGCCAATGCGACTACACCAACGGCGCATCGTTGACGGCCTTGCTCCGCTCGACTCGCCCGACATTTCTCATTAACTGCGCTGGCTATACCGGCAAGCCCAACGTCGATGCTTGCGAGCTGCACAAGACTGACTGCCTCTTGGGTAATGCGGTTTTACCGGGCGTCATCCGTGAAGCCTGCGAACAAGTCGGCGTGCCGTGGGGCCATGTTTCGTCCGGTTGCATCTACACCGGATGCCGGCCCGACGGCACAGGGTTTACCGAAGATGACCCGCCCAATTTCAGCTTCCGCACCAACAATTGCAGTTTCTACAGCGGCACCAAGGCGTTGGGCGAAGAGGTTTTGGCCGGCGCCCAAAACTGTTACGTCTGGCGGCTGCGCATTCCCTTCGATAATGTGGATAACCCCCGCAACTATCTCACTAAGGTCATGCGTTACGAGCGGTTGCTGGAGGCGCGCAACTCACTCTCGCAACTCCACGAATTTGTGCGCGCCGCGTTCGAGTGCTGGGAACGCCGCGTCCCATTCGGCATCTACAACGTCACCAATCCCGGGTCAGTGACCACCCGGGAAGTTGTCACGCTCATCGAAGCGAGTGGTGTCCTGCGTAAGGAATTCAAGTTTTTTACCGATGAAGCCGAATTCATGCGCTGTGCCGCCAAGACACCGCGCTCGAACTGTGTGCTCGACACCACCAAACTCCAGCGCACCGGCATCCGCATGACCGCAGCCCATGAAGCCATCGCACAGGCATTAAAAAACTGGGGAAAGAGCGCTTAATGAAAAATCTGCTGGTTACCGGCGGTGCTGGATTTATCGGGTGCAACTTCGTGCGTTACCTACTCGAGCAGGAACCGGCAGTGCGGGTAGTTAATCTGGATGCCCTGACATATGCCGGTAGCCTTGAGAACCTGCGCAACTTACCTGATGAATCTCGTCATGTTTTCGTCAAGGGTGACATCTGCGACCGGACGCTCGTCGACACACTTCTCCGTGACCATCAAATTGATACCATTGTCCACTTCGCCGCCGAATCGCACGTGGACCGCTCCATCCACAGTCCCGGTGCGTTTGTCCAAACCAATATCGTTGGCACGTTCACAATGCTCGACGCCGCACGCGCCGGTAACATCCGTTTTCATCACGTCTCCACGGATGAAGTGTTCGGCTCGCTCCATTCCGGTGATCCGGCGTTCACGGAAACGACTGCCTACGATCCATCGTCCCCCTACTCTGCTTCCAAGGCCGCCAGTGACCACCTCGTCCGCGCCTACGCCCGCACCTATGGACTGCCGGTCACCATCAGCAACTGCTCGAACAACTACGGCCCCTACCAGTTCCCCGAAAAGCTGATTCCCTTAATGATTCTCAACGCCCTCGAAGGCCAACCGCTTCCCGTTTACGGCGACGGCATGCAGATTCGCGACTGGTTGTATGTGACCGATCATTGCGCGGCCATCCACGCCATTCTCAAGCGGGGCCAGCCGGGCGAGACCTACAACATCGGCGGTGACAATCAGCCGCCCAACATCGAGATTGTCCGCACCATCGGCAGCATTCTGACCGAGTTACGACCGGCGCTCCACCCTCAGCCCGCGACCCTCATCAAGTTTGTCGCCGACCGCCCCGGCCATGACCGCCGCTATGCGATGAATATTTCCAAGATTAATCGCGACCTCGGGTGGCAACCCAGCCGCACGCTCGCCGCCGGCTTACGCGAAACGATCCAGTGGTATCTCGACCATGCAGATTGGCTGACCGCGATTAAACAACAGCAGGGCTTGAGCAACTGGATGCAGACGAACTACGCAACCCGGGAGCAGACAAAACAATGAAAGGCATCATCCTTGCCGGCGGTAAAGGGACGCGCCTGTACCCGATCACGACCGGCATCAGCAAACAACTGCTGCCAGTATATGACAAGCCGCTGATTTATTACCCGCTTTCGATGCTGCTGTTGGCCGGGATCCGCGAGGTTTTAGTCATCAGCACGCCGGAAGATTTGCCGTTATTCCGCCGCTTGCTGCGCGACGGTTCACAGTGGGGAATGCGGTTTGCGTACGCCGAACAAGCCGAACCGCGTGGGCTCGCCGAAGCGTTCATCATCGGCCGTAATTTTATCCAGAACGAACCGGTCTGCCTCATCCTCGGCGATAATATTTTCTACGGTCACGGCCTCGCGGGCCTAATGCAAGAATCGGCCACGCTCACCACCGGTGCCCTCGTCTTCGCTTACCCGGTCCGCGACCCTGAGCGGTATGGCGTCGTGGAGTTCGACGCCACCGGCCAAGCCCTCAGTCTGGAAGAAAAACCAAAAAAACCGAAATCGAATTTTGCCGTGCCCGGCATCTATTTCTATGACCGGCAAGTCACGGAGCTCGTCACCAAGCAGCAACCTTCGGCCCGCGGCGAACTAGAAATCACTGACTTGAATCGCACCTATTTGGAGCAAGGCGCGCTCCGCGTCGAATCTTTAGGGCGCGGCACCGCTTGGCTTGATGCCGGGACCCACGAATCACTCCTCCAAGCTGCCCAATTCGTCCAAACCGTCCAGGACCGGCAAGGCTTGATGATCTCCTGCCCCGAGGAAATCGCCTACCGGCAGGGCTTCATTGACCGCAATCAGCTACAAGCGCTGGCCAAGCAAATTCCGAACGCCTACGGCGAATATCTTGCGCAGGTTGCGCAAGAGACCATCGACCGGCGATAGTCAGCTGCCAACTCCCATGTCGACTAATACCATTACCGTCATCTCGGCCGAGCGGCACGAACGGATTCGTCAGTTCCTACGGGATTTGTGGGATTACCGTGAGCTGTTCTGGACGTTTGTCGAACGCGACGTCAAGGTGCGCTACAAACAGACCGCACTCGGCGTGATCTGGGTCGTCCTCCAACCGCTGTTCATGATGGGGGCGTTTTCGATCATCTTCGGCAAGATTGCCAAAATGCCCACGGACGGCCTCCCGCTGCCGTTGTTTTACTTGGCCGCCCTCGTTCCCTGGAACACGTTTGCCACGGCCCTTTCGCAGTCCGCGCTGAGCATGGAATCCAATGCCCAACTAATCAGCAAAGTCTATTTCCCGCGCGTTGTCGTGCCGGGCGGCATCATCTGCGGATCATTTGTCGATTTTGCCATTGGCTGGACGCTGCTCAACGGCGCGGCCATTTGGCTGGGGCACTGGCACTGGCAACTAGTCGCGCTGACGCCCCTCCTCCTGCTCATGCAAGGCGCGACCGCGTTGGGCGTCGGGTTGGTGCTCGCAATGCTCAATGCGCAATACCGCGATGTCAAACATGCCGTCGGCTTCGTGGTGCAAATCTTCATGTTGGCAACACCGGTGATTTATCCGCTCTCAAAATTACCGATCTGGGCCCAGCATTGGATATTTTTAAACCCGATGGCCGTGGTCGTGACCACCTATCGCGCCATGCTGCAAAACATCCCGGTGGACTGGGCACTAATCGGACTGGCGCTGGTCACCGCAGTGGCGTATCTGGCTGGCGGCGTGTGGTTCTTCCGTCGCCGGGAAGCGTATCTGGCAGATGTATTGTAAGCGCGGGCGCGGCCAGCTTTGAGGCACCTGCCATTGACGTGTAGGCATTCTGAGAATATAGTGTAGGCATGAAGAATACGCAGAACATTCAATATACAATCCGTGGCGTTACACCGGCGCTGGATCGGTGTATTCGCGAGAAGGCAATGCGTGATGGGCAGAGCTTGAATACCATGGCCGTATCGCTGTTAGAACGCGGGTTGGGATTGTCGGCGACTGCGGTCCGGTATACCGATTTAGACGATCTGGCAGGCACTTGGGTGAAAGATTCTACCTTTGATGAAGCAGTTGCGCAGTTGCATCGAGTGGAAGCGGATCTTTGGAAATGAGAATCGCGGTCGATACCAATCGGTATCGTGATTTCTGTGACGGTCGCCCAGAGGTCGTCGAATGGTTCCGGTGTGCCGAACGCATTTGGTTACCGTTGGTTGTGCTGGCCGAACTTCGCGCCGGATTCCAATGTGGGACGGCAGGACTGAAAAACGAGCGCGTCCTCCAACAGTTTCTGACACGCTCACGCGTGGGACTACTGCTCCCGGATGCAGAGACGACGCATCATTTCGCCCGTTTATTCCGTCAGTTGCGGTCACAAGGAACCCCGATCCCGGTGCATGACATTTGGATTGGCGCTTTGACCTTACAACACGACCTGCTCTTGTGCTCACGCGACCAACATTTCAACCATTTGCCACAGATTCCGCTATTAAGTTAAGTTCGGCAATCGCCGACGGCAGCTGGAAGACGACGGCCTGCGCTTGCACAAAACTTCAATGGGCGAAAAATTCAATCCCTGATTCGCCAGACTTATGCGTCCGACCGCAACCCCACATCGAGCGTGACGGGGGCCGGAATGAGTTCCCCACCCCGCATCCGTTGCAGGCGTTCTAACTGGTTCAGCGCCCGATATAATTTATTCTCGATGGCACTCTCATACCGGATAAACTTGTTGCAGAGCCCGTCCATGTCCTCCGCCGAAAGTCGCGCCGGGATCCCCGGATCAAAAACAGGTGGATACATCCCAAACTTGCCGATGGGCTTTTCCAGCCGACTTTCGATCTGTTTTTTGGGGCCAATGTCTGGCGGATTCAGTAGGGCGGTGAGCTGGTCGGCTTCCATCAGCGCGGCCCGTTTGAGCCGAACCATCAGCAGGGCGATCCGGTTGACAAAAAACACTTCCATTTCACCAACCGGCTTGTATTCAGCTTTCAGCCGTTGGTTGAGTTGGATGAAGCCATCGTGGTCATCCAATTCGGTGATTCCTTCCGCGAGGAATCCATGTTTAACGGCGTTGTAGCGCGTGCTGATGGTATTGAGCGGACCGGTGCTTTTTTGAGCATTTTGCTGGTTGGCGACAGTTTTGGGATTGCTGGGCTGGGCGGCAGGTTGGGGCTCGGCCATGGGATGTGATTCTCCATTGGGTTGAGAGTTCGGTGACCTAGCGCGAAATGTAGGCGCCTGGGCTCCAAAATACAATCATTGGCTTGCGATCCTGCAAAACTGGCAGAACGGATTCGGCACCGCACCGCGGAAGGTCCGACTGGTTTTTACGGGTGTGACAGTGGCAATTTAACTTTACGAATATGAAAACACTCCAAGGTCCGGTTGCAGTCGTGGGATTAGGGTACGTGGGGTTGCCGCTGGCGGCCGCATTTGCCCGGCATTTGAAAGTTATCGGCTTTGACATCAACGCCAAACGTGTGGCCGAACTCCAGCAAGGCACCGACCGCAATGGTGAAACGCTTGGCGGGGATCTCAAACATCCGAATCTCACCTTTACCGCTGACGCGACACAGCTCCGGCAAGCCAAATATATTATCGTCTGTGTGCCGACGCCGGTCGATCAAGCCAACGTTCCAGATCTGTCGCCGGTTGTCGGTGCGTCCGAAGTTGTGGGCGATAATCTCACCAAAGGCGCCATCGTAGTCTACGAGAGCACAGTTTATCCCGGGGTAACCGAACTCATTGCGTTGCCGGTGCTGGAGAAACGTAGCGGCCTCAAGCTTGGCGATTTCAAAATCGGCTACTCACCGGAGCGCATCAATCCCGGCGACCACGAACATTCCGTGGACAAAATCGTCAAGGTGGTCAGCGGTTGCGATGCGGCAACGCTGGAAGAACTCAGCGCGTTGTACGGCTTGGTAGCCAAGAGCGTCTTCCACGCAGCCAACATCATGACTGCTGAGGCGGCAAAAGTCATCGAGAACATCCAGCGCGATCTCAACATCGCACTGATGAACGAGCTGTCGCTGATTTTTGATCGGATTGGCATCAACACCGACGACGTGCTGGCGGCGGCCGGTACGAAATGGAATTTCCATAAATATCATCCCGGCCTTGTCGGCGGCCATTGCATCGGCGTGGATCCGTATTACCTCACCCACCGGGCGCAAGAACTCGGCTACCATTCGCAAGTTATCCTAGCCGGTCGCCGCATCAACGACGCCATGCCGTTGCACGTGGGCGAGCACATCGTGAAAGGCATCAGCGCGGTCGGCAAACCGCTCAAAGGGGCGACGGTGCTGATTATGGGGTTAACCTTTAAGGAAAACGTGCCGGACGTTCGCAACAGCAAAGTCCACGACACCATCACTTACTTGCAGGGGTTCGGAATCAAGGTTTTGGGTTGCGATCCGATTCTCGATGCCCCGACAGTCCAGAAGTATTTCGGCATCGAGAATGTCGCCTTCGACTCGGTGAAATCCGTGGATGCGGTCTTGATTGCCAATAAGCATAATGTGTTTAAGTCACTGACGTTAGAGCAACTAAAATCCAAGATGCAGCCGCCGGTATTGATCGACATCAAGAATCTGTTCGATCGGCAAGCGGCCATCGCCGCCGGGTTCCACTATCAGAGCTTGTGAGTCCCAATTACCAAACGAAGCCAATCGCTGGAGTGACCGCTGTCTTGAACCGCTTGAGTCGCTGAGTGGCTTGCAAGCACAATTCATAATAATACATCTTAGAATATATTATTATCTTCACTTAAAATACATTTAAAGATATTGTATTCTAAATAAAGATATCGTATAAGGTATTATTATGAATGCACAATTCAGATCTCTGTTGGTAGATCAGCTCTCAGCTAGATTGAAAGACCTTGACCGTCCGGAATTGCGCGAACCCCCGGCCAAGGGCTGGATTCGTTCGTTGCGTGAATCCCTTTCGATGAGTGCTGGGCAATTGGCAAAGCGGGTCGGCGCCGCTCAACCAAATATCACCAAGTGGGAACAGCGCGAACTCGATGGCACCATTACCCTAAAGAGTTTGCGGCGCATCGCCGCAGCGCTGCAATGCAATTTGGTCTACGCGCTGGTTCCGCAGAAACCCATCGATCAAATCTTGGCCGACCGCGCCCAGCAGATTGCCGCGACTGCCCTGCAGCAGGTCAACCGAACCATGCAACTGGAAGATCAGGCGACTTCCGCTGCGCAGCAGACGCGGCAGGCGCAAAAATTGGTCCGGTGTTTGCTCGAAGAAACCCCGCAGCGCCTGTGGGACACTTAAGCGTGGCTGACCGATCGTGAATTTTAGCAATCCAGAAGGGGCGACCCCCATCGACGCGAATGAAACCTTGGGTTTAATTCCGCCGCATCTCACATTGCAGAGCGAACTGAACGAGTGGGAAGCGCAAAATATTCTCCAGGGGCTGCAGTGGGCCACGGCCCGCCGCCACCCCGATCTGCTTTCGGAAAAATTCATTCGTGACTTGCATCGACATCTGTTCGATCAGACTTGGAAATGGGCCGGCCAATTCCGCAGGTCCGACAAGAATCTAGGAGTTCACTGGAGTGCCATCCCTGAAGGAGTGAAGAACCTCTGCGAGGATGCAAAGTACTGGAAGGAGAACCAGACATATCCGGTCACGGAAATCGCGGTCCGCTTTCATCATCGGCTGGTGTCGGTCCATCCCTTTCCTAATGGCAACGGCCGCCATAGTCGGTTGATGGCCGACTTGATCTGTGCGGAGTTCGGCGCGAGGCGTTTGACCTGGAGTAGCGCCAATCTCATGGAATCAGGGACGGAGCGCCACCACTATCTGGTGGCATTAAAAGCTGCCGACACAGGTAATCTTCAACCATTAATCGACTTTGCTAGCCATTGAGTGGGCTTTTCAGTTTCCATGGATTTGAATTCTGCATGAACCCGCGCTCTTCCTCGGTACCGAAAAAAGCTCGCCCGGATCCCCCTCGGCCGTGCGCCGATTTTGAGGGCCGGCCCAGCGTTCCGAAACCCGGTTCGGTGGTGGGCTCACTTGCGCTCTTAGGAGTGGCCCGAACCTTCCGCGCCGTGCGCACCACGGCAGACTGGATGATGGAATTACGCGGAGGGGATAACGCTTGATAGCGGTGCGACTGTCGCATGACACCAGTTGCTGTGAATTGAGTCAAAATCAGGTGCGCACACCCAATTACCAAACGAAGCCAATCGACGGAAAACCATCAGCCCTGCCAAGCCGTGCACGACGCGAGGCTATTGACAATATTGCAACACGGAAACACGACACCTTAACCAAACTTCAACTTTCTTCCCAAGACATTCGTGCCGTAGGAACTCGAACCCGAAATCTTCTTTTGATATCAAATCTTCTTCGTGTTACCGTGTATACATGAAAACGATTACCTTAACAGATGAAGCCTATGCCAGGCTGAGCACATGGAAGGAATCACCCAAGGATTCTTTTTCGAAAGTGGTTGAGCGGGTAGTTCCTGCGCGTGGCAGTCTCAGCAGTGTGATGGTGACATGGGAAAATCTTTCGGCCTTATCCGTCAAGCAATTTGAGGTCATCGAAAGCGGTCTGCGTGAAGTGAACGATTGGTCCAAACAGAAAGATCCATGGACTATCTGACGGACACAACCTTTCTGATCGATTTGTGGCGGGAACGCGGCAAGCCGGGGGCGGCCTTGCGGTTCGTGGCGAAAAACAGTCAAGCCGTTGTCGGCCTTCCGTGGATTGCCAAGGGCGAATTCTTGCGGGGCGCGTGGCTGGCCGGTCACATCCACGATTCGGTGGAAACTTTTCTCGATTCTTTTCTGGTGGTCTGGCCGAAGGAGGAAACCTTACGCCATTACGCGGAACTCTATCTGCAACTGCGCAAGGCGAATGCCCTGATCGGGCCCAACGATCTCTGGCTGGCTGCTTGCGCGCTGGAGCGGAAACTGCCACTACTGACTCGCAATGCCGGCGAGTTCACGCGCGTTAAAGGCTTAACGGTTGTGGACTACTCGGTGCAGTAAACATTTCGTGCGGTTCATGGTGATCATTCGTGTCCATCCGTATGAATCATAGGCTGCCTTACCATGTCTGACATCGCTATCAAGCCGAGTCCGACGGAGCCGAAGCGAAGCGAAGGCGCGGCCCTCCGCAAACGCCATTGTTGTGGATGGCAAATATTTTTCTTTCTATGAGCAACGAAGTCGCAATCCGCATTGAAAACCTTGGAAACCGCTACCGGTATAGTGAGCCGGCAGCGGTCAGCTCCAACGTGCGCCTTTTCTCCCGCGACTGCGCTCCCCAAAACAAAACGAGGCGATTTGCCAGGTCGACAAACCGCCCCGCCTGTGCTAACTACCTCTCGTTACTTCGCAGGAGTTGCGGCTGCTACAACAGTCGCGGTAGTTGCTTTGCTACTGGAACGACGCACCTGCCGGTCACTGCTTGCATTGCCAAACTCAATTTCACAGTCTAGCTTGAATCCATGAAACAACTCACCGTCACCTATCCCGAAACCCTGCCGGATTTTCTGCAAGAAACTCCCGCCGAGTTTGAGCGGGAGGCACGGCGCGCCATGGCGATCAAGTTATTTGAACGAAAACGGTTGTCCTCGGGGCAAGCCGCAGCTTTGGCTGGGCTTGACCGAGTTGCTTTTTTGCTCCAGTTGCATCGGTTTGGAATCCCCATGATTGACCTGTCCGCAAACGAACTTCTTTCGGATATCGCCCATGCCTGAGCGGACTGACATTCTCAACTGGATCGCGATCTGGCGCCAAGCCGGGCCGGCGTTGGAGCGCATCCGCGCTGATGACATCCGCCGGGCTGACACTGTCGTTTCCATCCGCGCGTTTGAGGGCTTATTGCCCGCGGTACTCGCCAGTCATCCGCCGCAACCATGGTCCGGTTTGGTTGAACAGCAGCGCCTGTTCGCGAGGTGCCGCCGTGAATGAACTCTTGGAAGCGGCGGTGGAAATTCAGCAGGTTGCCGGGCGTTACCAGTGGCAGTTCTGCTTTATTGGCGGGCTGGCCCTGCAACGATGGGGGGAGCCACGCTTCACCCGGGATGTGGATTTGACACTGCTGACCGGCTTTGGCGGTGAAGCGCCGTATGTGGATCGATTGCTGTCGCACTTTTCTCCGCGGCGGACGGATGCGCGCGACTTTGCGCTGCGCTATCGCGTGCTCTTGCTCCTCTCTGCGAGTGGGGTGGGGTTGGATGTCGCGCTGGGCGCCCTGCCGTTTGAGGCGGCGGCGATCAAACGCGCCTCAGTTTTCACCTTTGCGCCCGGTTATGATCTATTGACCTGTAGCGCGGAAGACTTGGTGATCATGAAGAGTTTTGCAGCTCGGCCACAGGATTGGATTGACGTCGAGGGGATCGTGATTCGGCAGGGGGCCGCGCTGGCGGTTGACTATGTTCTGGAGCAGTTGGCACCACTCTGCGAAGCCAAGGACGACCCCGCCATCTTTCCGCGCCTGCGGTCCCTATTGGCCAAGCATCAGGCTGGGTAAACTCGCGCCAGACGGAAGCCTTTCGCCGCCGAGACACGAGACCCAAGCCGAGTCCGACGGAGCCGAAGCGAAACGAAGACGCGGTCCTCCGCAAACGCCATCGTCGTATCTTGCAAATACTTCTTTTTCTATGAGCAACGAAGTCGCCATCCGCATTGAAAATCTTGGCAAACGCTACCGCTACGGCGGCACCCAAAAGGCAAACTGAATGCCCACGATTCTTCGCATCGGCGCTTATCGGTTCCATTTCTATTCCGACGAGCGAAATGAACCTCCTCACATTCATATTGCTTCTGGTGATGGCGAGTGTAAGTTCTGGTTGTCGCCAGTAATTTTGGCTCGTAACGACGGATTGCCAGCCCATGAATTGCGACAGATTGAAAAATTGGTTTATGCGCATCAAACCCTGTTAATGGAGAAATATGAGCAATTCCACAATTCTTGAACGGGTTTGCACATCTGAACCAGCGGCCTTGCGCGTCTGGGTTGAGAAACGCATCGTTTACATCGAGCTGACCGATGGACGGATGGTGGGCTTCCCTGCTGATCGCTTTTCACGCCTCAAAAATGCGACGCCTGAACAATTGAATCAAGTCGAACTCCGCCTCAACGGCTATGCCTTGCGGTGGGAAGAGCTTGATGAAGATCTCACTGTGCCGGGCGTTGTTGCCGGGCGTTTCGAATTACCGCTGACCGCTGACTTCTTCCGTCAATCATCCGCGCCACCCGTGTAATCCGTGGTCAACTGTTTCATGTGTTTCGTGGTTAATCTCCGTGTCCCCTGTGCCCCCGGGTGAGATCGCTGCCGCTGACTGATTTCCCGTTGCACGCCAATTGCCAAACCCAGCGAAACAGGCTAAATTGATTTTATGAGCACCAAACAAATAGTTTTGGAAGCCGTCAGCCAACTCCCGGAGCACGCCACCTTTGAGCGGATTCAAGAAGAAATTCAAATCTTGGCGCGGATTCGCCAAGGTCAAGCGGAGATCGACAGCGGGCGTAGCGTTCCTCACGACCGGGTGCGGGAATTGGTGCGCCAATGGAATGCCAGTAACCTGCTGGGAGATCGCAGCGCCTTCAACCCGCTTGCCAGCGTAAACTGAAAGCCGTAGACTGCCAGAAGGAACATGTCATGTCACACATCATACTAGACTTAAGTCTCGACGAAGTTCGAACCATCGTCTTCCAGTTACCGAGTGCCGAACTACTTTCGCTGGCCGAAGAAATCGACGAGCGGGCGGAAACCTTGCCCCTGATGAAATTAGCCGAGACCAGTTTTCAGGAATGGAACGAACCCGGCGAAGATCTTTACGATGAACAGTCCCCAACGCGGTGAAATCTGGCTGGTCCGGTTTCCGTTCACCGACCTCACGTCCACCAAAGTCCGGCCGGCGTTGGTGATTGCCGTGCATGGATCTGATGTGATTGTACTGGGGCTGTTCTCCCGCGTGCCGCCGGTTCCCCTGAAAAACATCTGGCTCCTGATCTCCGACAACGATCCCACGTTTCCACCGTCGGGTCTCAAGAAAACGTCATTACTGCGCGCCGAGAAAATTGCCGTCATCCATGAATCGGTGTTCCACAGCCGGCTGGGCCGGCTGACGGACCGCTGGATCACCCAAGCGGACCAAGCCCTCAAGCACGCCCTGCAATTATCCTGATGAGTGGCAAGACTGAAGGCTGCTGACCTCAGTCTTTAGTCTCAAGTCTATGGTCTCAACTACCCCCATGCCCGCATCTACCGCAAAAAACAGAACGGGACGATTTGCCCGGTGGACAAACCGCCCCGCCTGTGCTAACTACCTTCCGTTACTTCGTCGGAGTTGCGACTGCTTGAACAGTCGCGGTAGTTGCTTTGCTACTGGAACGGCGCACCTGCCGGTCGCTGGTGCGTGTGCCGCCGGCCTGTTCGTATTGGGACGAATCCGGGCCATACACGGCACGCACTCCACTGCGCGCACGGGTGACCAACTGCGTCAACGAGTCGATTTGACTGTCCCGTTGATTCAGCAGGTCGGTCATTTCCGTGCGTTTGGTTTCGACCGCAGCGTGCGCCGTTGCCAGCGTCGTGATTGCGGTCGTCATGACATCTTTGGTCGTCGTTCCCAATGTGAAATCGGGATTGGCGTTCCAAACATCCATGATCTTGCTCGCGTCGTTTAGCACGCGCGCTACACTTATGTTTACATCCATTTTACTTCACCTCCTTTGCGATGTACTTGGCGACTCGTTGATGCGCAAAAGTCTTCGTTAATAACTCGAAGACCATCGCGCCTGAATCGCCTATGACATCTTGTCGATATGCAACCTATTACACCATATATTGTGTTTCAAGAAAAAAACATACTATTAATTGATTTTTTTAGATTACTCCGTCACTCCTGGACTAATTGTGGTTAGTTTGTGGCCTTAAAACTGCCTGTATTAAGCTTATAAAGACAACATTAACAATTACCGGCGTTATGGTTACGATAGAGAATGTGCCGGGTACCGACCGCGTTTAGCAATTGCATTAACCCAGCTGAAGCCACAACTAATAGGAAATGATCAACTCTATCTGGTCTGGGTGTAAGTGTTCCGAAGCTTATAAACTCCGCCGAAACGTCTCCGGGCGCATTCCGAAACTTATAATCCGGCTCCGAAAGTTTCGGATGGCATCCGAAACTTATAATTCCGACCGGAAGATTATAAAATCGCCCGGAAACTTATAAACCGGCCCGGAAGTTTATGATTTCCGCCGGTAACTTATAATTTCCACCGGAAACTTATCTGTAGTTTTTTGACCAGTGAACACAGCGGCTGAAACAGCCCTTCGGCTTGAGACCCGCCCGGAGGTGGCAAGCAGAAGCGGAACGACGGTGAACGGCATGAACTTAAAACCTGAAATCCCAGACCAGAACCGCTGGCAACTTCCAGTGCTGACCGTCACCGTCTTCGAGTCCGCGCGCTAATTCTGCTGATTTGGCGGTTGCTGCGCGACAGATGTTGGGGTCGGTTTTACATGAAAGGAATTGCTATGACGCTCATGCAGATTATTGAGGTTTTGCCAGAAGAGTCCCGCAACGAAGTGCAGGATTTTGCCGAATATCTCTTGCACAAAGCTGGTCCGCGCCAGCACGGCACGCCTTCGTTCCGGTGGGCTGGTATTCTTGCCGATGAAGCCCAGCAACACTCCTCCGTCGAGCTTCAACACGAAATACTCGAGTCGCGTCTGGGCGGGCGATGAAGTTGCTGCTGGACACAAATATTTTTTTGGAAGTGCTGCTGGGACAGAAACAGGCGTCGGCTGCCCAGCAACTGCTCGTGAATGGGCAAAAGCACGGACTGTTTCTGTCGGATGACTATTTCGTTCAAGCAGCAATTTTCCTTCGGTTTCCATAGCTTAGACAAAATCAATGAAGGTTAACATGTTCCACCGCCCGATGTTCCGAAACATTTCCTTAGGAGTTACAGCACAGGCCGTATCAACTCTGCTAGCGATTTTTGTCACTCCATTCATGATCCGATCTCTCGGTCTCAGTGCCTACGGGCTCTGGATATTAGTTAGTTCCGTCATTGGCTACATGAGCTTAACTGATTTGGGACTGCGGCCGAGTATCGGGCGATTTGTGGCCATTCATCTTGCGAAGAAAGAATATCAAGAGGTTAACGAGGTAGCCGTCACTTCACTAGGGATATTATGCGCCTGCGGCATCGCGATTGCCGGCACAACTGCAATAGTTCATTTGTTTTTCTTTCATGTTTTCACTATTGACTCAGCTAACATTCAGATTGCGCGCCAACTCCTATGGATAATTGGTGCCTCACTGGCAATCGGCATGCCATTGTCAGTTATGGACGGTTTGATTTCTGGCTGTGCACGGTTTGACCTCACCTACAGAATTGAAATCATTGCCACGGTAACCCGCGCCGCCGCTACCGTGACACTTTTGCTGTCAGGGTTCGGTGTTATTGCGCTTGCAGTTTCCAACCTTGCCATCCAATTGGCCGTGGGCATAGCACAGATTTGCCTAGCCCACAGGGTATTGCCCTCTTTGCGAATTGCTCCTCGCTACTGGCGATTTTCAAAGGCGAAAGAAATGTATGGACTCGGTATTTATTCTTTTGTGACCGGCCTCTGGCACCGCCTCGCCTTTACGACCGACAATGTGATTATCGGGTGGGCGTTCAATACAGAAACAGTTGCCGTTTACTCGATCGCCAGTCGCTTAGTCTCCTACGCTTTGAGCGGATCAGAATCTTTCAGTGCTGTTTTCTTACCTGCCGCCGCGGGCTTTCATGCACGCGGCGATCACAGCCAGCAAAAGCGCTTATTATTCCAAAGCACTAAGATATCATTGCTGTACGCACAGTTTGTCGCGGTCGTGTTTGTCGTCTACGGTTCCCCATTAATCCAAGCATGGGTCGGCTCAAAATTTCAATATTCTGCGCAGATTCTGGTCGTCCTTACATTACCGGTGGTCTGCTTCATTGCCGCCAAGGCATCGAACGTAGTTCTGTTCGCGATGGGGCAAAGTGTTTATAAATGGGTTGCTCTCATATTCTGGCTGGATGCCGTCGCGAATATTCTACTCAGCGTAATGCTGGTGCGAATCTGGGGTCCAATTGGCGTCGCCTACGGAACAATGTTCACGACGACAGGTACAATGTTGATCGTCATTCCCATATTCACCTGTAAGCGCTTGGGCATCAGGTATGTCGAGTACTTGCGGCAGACCTACCTCGATGTAGTCTTGCTAGGATTGTGTTTAGCGGCAGTCTTGATAGGAATCCGTTATGCTTGGCCACACCCAGGCCTATTGCCTCTAGCCGGCCTTTTAACAGCAAGTGCCGCAGTGTATTTTGCATATTCTTACCATCGCTATTTTAGTTCCAAACATAGCGAAACAACCTAACATACAGCGTACACAGAATTACTTGGAGTACTGCTCGAAAAAAAACAAACAGTTATTAAGTAAAACGCTAAAGATTATATGTCTACTCTCTTCGATAGGACTCCGCCGCTATCAGTCAGGCTTGCTAGTCGAATTGTCGGCTTCTATTTGGGACACTCCCCTATGCAGCGCGGCAAATGGTGGCTGCGAAAATTGGTGTCATCATGGTGCGTCACTCGTCTAGCAGCCTGTCGAAATATCCCGTTTATGCGACTTGTTTCTCACGCGGCAAT
>JBAWWR010000018.1:0-27082 GCA_037146675.1 Verrucomicrobiota bacterium
CGTGGTTCCTCCTTGTTCACCACCAATCCCCACTACTCCCCACTTTGTCCCACAAACAGGAATCAGCGTCAACAGCTTTTTGCGATTTTTTTGGTTACCGGTTGGCCGTAGCCGGTCCGAATAGAAATACCAACGCCCGCCACACCCGATCGCGCCAGAAACGCTCGTTGTGTTCGTGGCCTTTCGCCTCCAAATACATCAAGTCCGCACCCTCGCGCCAGCCGCGCCTTCGGTATTGCGCCGCCACTTTTCTTGTTAACACCACACCATCCCCCACTGTCCCGCTGTCGAGGTAAATTCGCAGATTTTGGTGCGTGACGCCGGCCAGATAATCCACAAATGCCTGCCGGCACCGGTCGCGCACTTGAAATGCGCCGGACAAACAAATCGCCTTTCCGAATAGTTCCGGCCGCTGGTGCGCCAACCACAACGCCATCAATCCGCCGAGCGACGAACCCAGCAACGCCACATCACCCCGCCGTTTCTTTGCCGGAAAATTCTTCTCGATGTACGGCTTCACTACCTCGCAAACAAAATTCGCATGTGCTTGATCCCGGCAATCCGCGAAACTTCGGCGCGGCGTGTAATCCCGGTGCCGTTCGTCGCTGTGTGGAATTCCCACCAGAATTACCGGCTCAATTTTTCCATCCGCCACCAGCTCGTCAACAATCCGATTCAAATACCAACCGCCATGTCCAAAGCAACAATGCGGATCATCCCAGATATTTTGACCGTCTTGGCAATAGATGACCGGAAATTTCTTCCGGGGATTCTGCACAGCGGCTGCCGGCAGATAAACGTACAGCGATCGACCAGCACAATTCTTCACCACATGAAACCGTGGCGAATCCGGCAACTGCATCAGGCCTTTTTCGGGAATAACGGCGCAACCGTTCCGATTTTTGTCCCGGCCGGTAATCGCCCCCATGCGAGTTCGTCCGGTAACTTCCCGGTTAGTTCGCCGACGCCAAGCTGTGCGCGCATCTGCTCGGCAATCGTCGGCATCACCGGCAACAGCGCCACTGAAATCAACCGGACCGCCTCGCAGAGATTGTACAGCACGGCATCAAGTTGCGGCGCTTGGTCCGTTGCTTTCGCCAACTTCCACGGCGCGTTTTCCTCGACATACCGGTTCGCGCGAATCACAAATAAACGCACTGCCGCCAGCGCGCCGGTCAAGTCGAGCTTGGCCATGCTTGCTTGGTAAGTCGCAAAAGTTTTTTCCGCCTCAGCGCGCAAATCAGACCCGGTCGTTTGCGGCACGCCGCCTTGCCGGTAACGGTTGAGCATCGACAAGGCGCGATTGACAAGGTTGCCCAGTTCGTTGGCGAGATCGGTGTTGTAGACTTCGATGAATTTGGCTTCGGCGAAATCGCTGTCGTTGGCGGCGAGCGGCCCGTTACTGGCGAGATAATACCGGAGCGCATCGATACCGTAATTCGCCACGTACTGGTCAATGCGTTCGAGGTCGATGAAATTACCGAGGCTCTTGCTCATCTTCTGGCCTTCGCTGATCCAGAAACCGTGCGCATAGACGTGCGCCGGCAGTGGTCGCTTCAACGCCAACAACATCGCCGGCCAAATCACCGCGTGAAACCACAAAATATCTTTGGCGAGCAAATGCACATCCGCCGGCCAGTATTTACTCCGCTCCGGTGTGTCTACCGTTGAAAGATAATTGATCAGCGCATCAATCCAGACATAAATCGTGTGCGCGTCATCGCCGGGCACCTTAATGCCCCAGTCGCCGGCGCCGGTGCGTGAAATCGGCACATCGTTCAGACCTTCACGGATCCGGTTAACAACTTCGTTCCGTCGTTCATTCGGCTGGATAAAATCTGGTTGATCAGCAATCCGCTGGAGCAACGGTTCGGCGTACCGGCTAAGGCGAAAGAAATAATTTTTCTCCGCTTTCCGCACCAGCGGCTTGCCGTTGATTGGCGATTTAAACTCGTACTCCTTCGCCTTGTTTTCCGGCAGGTACTCCTCCTGCCCGGCGTCGTACCAACCTTCGTATTCGCCGAGATAAACATCGCCACTCTGCAACAACTCGCCCACGTACTGTTGCACTTTTGTCTTGTGCCGGTCTTCCGACGTGCGGATGAAATCATCATTGGCGATGCCGAGCTTCTTGAACGTGTCTTGAAACGCCTGTGCGTTCTGGTCGGCCCACTGGCGCGGCGTCATCCCACGCTCGACCGCAGAGTCCACCACCTTCGCTCCATGCTCGTCGGTGCCGGTCAGAAAAAACACATCGTCACCACAGAGCCGGTGATAACGCGCCACGATGTCGGCCAGCGTGGTCGTGTAGACGTGCCCAATATGCGGACGATCGTTAACGTAATAAATCGGCGTTGTAATGTAGAATTTCATGCCTGCTACATCTTGTCAGCTTACCGGAAGTTCGTCAACGTTGGCTGCCGAGTCGTTCCAATAATGTAATGATGGCGAGGAGACAGAGCGCTTGGATGATTACGATTATGGCGCCGGCCAGTTCCGACCACAGCAAAATTGTCGCACCGAGCCCAAGCGTCAACGTGATGAGGTAAATCAGCGTCACCGCCCAGCTTTGCGGTAGACCGAGGCGCACGAGCCGGTGCGACAGATGGTTCACGTCGCCGATGTACACCGGCTGGCCGCGCTTGATCCGAATCCACATCACCATCACTAAGTCAAACAGCGGCACCGCCAGCACCAACAACGGAATCAAGACCGGCAAGTGCGTCGGCGTGCCCTGCCTGTAAAACGTGCCCAAGATTGGCAAGACCGCGAGCATGTAACCGATAAAATGACTGCCGGCATCGCCAAGGAAAATTGTCGCCGGTTTGAAATTGTGCGGCAGAAACCCCAGCAATGCCCCCGCCAAGGCCAACCCAATCACGCACACAAAGAACTGCTGTTGAATCCCGGCCACTAACGCAAACAGCAGCGCGCACACCAAACCAATTCCAGCACAGAGGCCGTCCATGTTATCGAGGAAATTTAACGCATTGGTGATCGTCACAATCCACAAGACCGTCAGCACGAAGCTCGCGACTTGATTATGGACAAACAACGTCACCCGCATTCCGCCGAGCGCCACCAGCAGCGCGATGCCGATCTGGCCGAGCAATTTCGTGCGCGCCCGCAGGTCATGCCGGTCGTCGTACGCACCCAGCGCAACCATCAACAATCCGCCACCGAGCAGCACCGCCAATTTCGGCCAAACCGCCACCACGCCGGCAATGTGCATGCTCAAATCGTCCGGCAATTCGATGCGCGCCGCAGCCAGCACGACGAAGAGGTAGTTGAAAAGCACGTTCAGCGCGAACGCACCGAACACCGCCATTCCGCCGAGCAACGGCATTGCGTGGGTGTGAATTTTGCGCTCGAGATTCGGCTGATCCACACAACCGAATTGCACCGATAGCCGCTTGAAGATTGGCGTCAACAGCAACGCCAACCCAAAGCTGACATCGAACACATAGAAATAAACCAGAATCCAGTGCATCTTCAGCGCCTCAACCGCCGGTACAATTCATCAATTTGTCGCACCATCAGTTCCTCGGTAAACAGGGACCGAACGAATTCCCGGCCTTGCGCACCGAATCTAGCCGCCAACATTTTATCCTGCAACAACCGAATCACCGCCGCCGCCACGCCGCCGGCATCTTCGGCACGGATCAAAAAACCGGTTTCACCATCCCGGCAAACCTCCCGCGCGCCATCTACGTCGAACGCCACCACCGGCTTGCCGGCAGCCAACGCCTGCGTCACTGTGCGCGGCAAACCTTCACGCAGCGACAAATGCACCAGCACATCCATCTGCGCCAGATAATTAGGAATCTCCTCCGGCCGCACCAGACCCGCGAACACAAACCGGTCACGCATCCCCAGTCGCTCCGCCCAACGTTCGTAGCGCTGCCGGTTAATCCCGTCGCCGATGAGCAAAAACTTCACGTTCGGCACCGCCGCCACAATCTGCGGCGCAGCCTCGAATAAATACTCGTAACCTTTCAACCGAAACATCCGCGCAATTTTGCCGACAACAAAATCAGGTTGAGAGTCAACGCGCAAAAACGGCTCCAGATTCATGCCACTGTGAATGGTCACATACTTACCGGCGACACCGGCAGCTTGGTATTGTTCCGTCATCGCATCGGCAACGGAGACAAATTGCGTCGTCCACTCGCCGGCCAGTTGTTCCGCCCACCGGAACAACCAGTTCCCGATTGGATTTTGATACCGGTAAAACGAGGGCCCATGAATCGTGTGCACGACTACCGGCACGCGCGCTAGCCGCGCCGCGAGCCGCCCGACAAATCCAGCCTTGCCGGAATGCGTGTGAACGACGTCGTACCGGCGCGCTCGAAACAGCTGGTACAGTTCACGGCAAGCCAACACGTCGAAAACCGGATTCGGCTCACGCCGCAATTCGTTGATAATTGTGACTGGCATACCGGCATCGAGCGACCCTTCCGGTCCCGTCTGTGGCCCGGTCACTAGCTCGCAATCGTAGCCGAGCTTTCGTAAACCGATACAGGTGGCGACAGTGTTTTCCTGCGCACCGCCGACAATTAACCGCGTGATGACGTGGCAAACTTTCATCGCGCCCATTCAAACACCGCGCCGTGACCAGTGCGATAGATTTCTCGGCCAAGATGTGCCTGCACCATTTCCAAATCCAGTCCGCGCGGATAACCGTAGTGGTCGTGCAACCGGTTGAGCTCCGCAGAATTCCAGTACACGTGTGTCAGCTCATTCGTCGCGTCAGATGGAAATTGATCAAACGCCGTCGCCCAGACAACCGCCTGCCGGGCCAGTGCCACCCGCGCCTCGCCGACGTAAAGAATCTTCGCCGTCGCCGGCAAGTTGTCGTTCATCCAAATGACCGGCGCAAAAACACTTTCCGGCAGTTGTCCCACTGCCAGCATTACCAGCGCCATCCGCGTCAACCCGACCACTAACACAACCAGAACCACTCCGCGGCACCAACGACCGACCGCATCGAGCGCGTATGCGCCGAGCATGGCCGCCACCGGCAACGCCGGTAAAAGAAACCGCCAGGGCCGAAACGTCAGCGCCCACCAACCCACGTACGCCAGCAGAAATAAGCCACCCGCCCAGCGCAACCGGCGATTACCGCGCAGCAACAAACACAACGGCACCGTCATCAACAGCACCGGTACCGCACCATTTTCCGCGAAAGAATAATGCCATGCCCGCTCAAACAACTCGCCCCAGCCAGTCAGATCAAAGCGCGCAAAATGCTTTTGCGCGAACATTGTTGCTTGCGCCACATTCCAGTGTTCACTCGTTGACCAGAGCGGATACACCGGATTGCCGGCGAGGAGCCAGTTTTTACACAACCACGGAAAGACGAAACCCGCTGCCAGCAGACAGAAGATCGTCACCGACCGGCGACTGGTGAGAAGAAAAATCACTGCCGGTAAGAAGACGACGGCGATCGCCGGCCATTTGGTGGCGACGGCCGCACCGGCCATCAAGCCGGCCAACCAGATCCAGTGGTTGCCATCGCACGCCAACATTACGCCGCCGAACGCGAGCGTGGCGAAAAACGTCGTCGCCAAATCCACGCGGGCGGTCTGGCTCAAGTCTTGGACGAACGGCACGCAGTAGAAAAGCACCGCCGCGATTGCGCCGACACGCCGTGACCAGAGCTTGCCGGCAACGGCAAAGATCGCCGCCGCGCTCAGCAGGCCAAAACTAAAATGCAAAAGTTTGGCGGCAATGCCGGAGCGCGTGACAAGCGCGAGCAGATACAGCATCTCGCTGAGTTGCGGCAGATTGGAGTAGAAATTGTGCGGCAGGAAAACAATCTGACCGGCTTTGATATATTCACTCGGCGCGCCGAGGTGGTATTCGAGCTCGTCGTACTCGAAGGGCGGAGTGAGCGCCCCGGCTAGACACAGCGCCAGCGCCACCGCGACGAGCACGAGCCAACCGTTGATTTGTGGCCGGTGGAGATTGTGAAAATAGGCGCGCGGCGCCGGTAAGAGCCATGCGCCGGCTAGGGTAAAAATCCAAACGGTTTGCGCTGTAGAAAACATCCCGATGATTAAGATACCGGTAGTCATCAGCCATAATCCGACTCCCAGCGAAAACAAGCCGGTGAGCAGAGTCCGTTCGCGGACGAGTCGGTCAATGAGCACGCTACCGGCAGCGAAAGCCGTTGCCAACACGGCGGCGCACCAGCCGACATCGAGGATGCGCGCTTGCCAGAATTCGGCGAAGTGCGGGCCGGGACGTAACTCTGACAAATTCTGGCACAGCCAAATCGGCTGAAGCCAGGCGTCGTACCGAAACAGGAAAATGATGGCAAGGGCCGCAGCCCAACCGCCGGCCAGCCACCGTGTCAGATTGGGCGAGAATCGGAATTTGTCATCCACGCCTGGGGTCATGCGACGCGATTGTAACCGGAGAATCCGAAACGGCAAGTGGCGAGTCTGCGCTTGCCGGGCGGTAAAATCTCCTTACAATCACTCGCCGATGAGCAATCGCGCTGTGTTTTTAGATCGGGATGGGGTGTTGATGGCCGACACGAATTACGTCGGGCACGTGGAGCGCGTGGCCATCATCGATAATGCGCCAGCGGCGTTGCGCCGGTTACAGGATGCGGGGTACCGGCTGTTTGTGGTGACGAATCAATCGGGTGTGGGACGCGGGTATTTTACCCGGCAAGCGGTGGAGGAGATTCACGCGTTGCTGGACCGGCAGTTTGCGGCGGCCGGTGCGAAAATTGACCGGTACTACGTTTGTCCGCATCATCCTGAAGACAATTGCGATTGCCGGAAACCGAAACCGAAATCCTTGTTGAATGCGGCGGCAGAATACGGTTTGGACTTGGCGCAGTGTTTCATGGTTGGCGACCGGGCGAGCGATATTCAATGCGGCCAAAACGCTGGCACGCAGACGGTATTGGTGCTAACCGGTGCCGGTCAGGAAACGCTCGCCAAAGGTGAAATTAAACCCAATTTCGTGGCCGCCAATATCAGCGCCGCAACCGACTGGATTCTCCAGTCGCCGGCACCTACGAGTGAACACGGGCGTGAGTCAGGTCGCGACCAGTGACCGGCTGTTCAGCGCCGGATAACAAATCACGGACCGCCGCCGTGGCAATAATGTCGATTTCATCGTCGGTCACGCCAGCCGTCCCGGCGAGCGCGATCAGCTGCTCGTAGCGCCACGTGGTCCCGGCCATAATGGCGCGCCGGAGTTCGCGTAACACGCTGGCGCGTTCGGTGTCAGATTTGGTCTTGGCAACCTTCATCGCTTCACACCTGTAAGAAGCACGAAATATGCCAAGTTTCAAGGGGTTTTCCGCCGGCGCGTTTTCCAAGCGCGCTGGAAAGTGTGGTTTTTATCGCGCGAAAATTATCGCTGGGCGTTGGAGCTAGGCGGCGGGTTCACGCGCAGACTTTGGATGAGGCTCCGACAATAATCCAGCCGCCGGTCCTGCTGCGCGGCGGTAATCAATTTTGGGTCATGCGCCAGCGCGTGCTCCAGCGCCGGCAAGGCTTCAGCGCAATTGCCGCGCGCGCCGTAAATGAGCGCGAGATTGAACCAACCGAGCGCGTTGTCCGGAAAGCGTTTGGTGAATTGGCCGAGCAACTCCAGCGTCCGGTCGGTCCGTCTGAGCCGGGCATTGAGGTCAATCAAGCTAAAGAACTCGCGCTCCGACAACGCCGGCAAGGCCAGTAATTCTTTGACGATCGCGTCCAGCCGGTCGAGGCGTTGCGCGGCAGCATAGGCGCGCGCGAGCGGCAGCGCCGTATCAAGGTTATCTGGGTACAGCGCGTGTTGGCGCTCCAAGTTACTGATCCGGTCAAGCTCGGCCCGGCGTTGGCGAACTTGCGCAATGGCTTGCTGCACGACAGCTTCGTGCGGCGCCCGGCGCTGGTAAGCGTCGAGAAGTTCAAGCGCGTCATTGCAGCGTTGCTGATCGACATAGCACTGGGCGAACCGGTAAGTCGCGTCGGGATTATCGGGGGCAAGTTGGAGTGCTTGCTGGAACGCAATCTCGGCTTCCGCCCACATCTGCCGGTAAGCGTAGAGGCTGGCCTGCACCGTGCGGAGCTGGCAAAAAACCTTTCGGGCGGCCGCATCGTGGCGGAACTTGGTGGTGTTCAGCAGCTCGTCACTCAATGTTTCCCAGTAAGCCCGGTCGCGCGCGACCGTAGCATCCACGAGCGCCGGGACCGGTTCGGGATTGAGTTTAAAAATCAAACCGTACGGTTCCAAATACGGATACATCCACGGAAACACATAATTACACTCGACGTAGTAGGGGTGCCGGTCTTTATTGCGCTCAAAAATCTCACGCGCGATTAGCCCGTTAACCGCCAGCAGACTGGCCGCACCTTGGATGCGAATGTGGCCAGCTTTGTCCTCGGTGACGTTTTCGCCCGGTAACGGCGCCCGGGCTTTGAAATCAGCCAAATACCGGCTGTAGGCTTGTTGCACGTCCGCTTCCGCCGGCAGCCAGAGCAATTCGGGGGGATAAATTTCAGTGCGGCCGGCGGCACCATACCGAGCGCGGAGATGCTGCAAGCTGGCCTCGTCCGTCAGCGAATTCGGCGCGACTAGATAGACATCCCGCCGATCAAACGCGTCGCTGGCCGGGTATATTTTGTCCTGCGATTTCGTCCGCGCCGAAGCGAAGCTCTCGACGAAAATCATGTGCGCCGCGACGCCTTGGCCGTGAGCGGTACCGCCGAACAACACAGCGGAGCGATTCATCGCCGGGTAATCGCCCCCGGGCTCAAACAGCAGATAACCAAACTGGTAGCCGAAGTTGTGCGCCAATTGTTCGGTGGCGAGGCCGTTGCGCCAAAGCGCGACAACCGGCAAGACCGCCACGAGCGCCGCAACCGGGAAAGCCGCCAACCGCAACTGCGGCCGCGCCGTAAAGAAATAGCCCAGCGACAACAGCATTCCATAGCCGATCCAGAAGACGTACAGGCAGCTGCCCGACAGGAAACAAAGCTGTGTCGCCAGCGCACGGGATTGGTCAATTGCCGGATTTGTCAGAAACAGATAACCGAGTCCAAGACACAGAAACGCCAACAGTAAAAACTGCAACCACACCCGGTCGCGTTCGGCCAAATCGAGAAAGAAAAATACCGCCGGCAATGCCAGCAACACAAAAACGATGTTGAACTGCGATTGCAGGTACGCCAGAAAACCATACAGCGCTAAGCCGAAGATGATGACCAGCCCGCCGGCCGCAACCGGTATCCACCGGTCCAACCTGCTGGCACCCCGCCGCCAGAGCGCCCACAACCAGTACCCCGCCCCTGCCGCAATCGCCAGCAACACCACCATTGAGCGCGTGTCCGCCTGCACCACGCTGCCGGTCTTTAAAATCCAAAAGCCAATCCCCGCCATCAGCCCGACCAACGCCACCGTGAGCGGCCCGTGGCCCAGTTTCCGATCTGTTAACCAGACAAACGCCGGCACTGCGACCGCCAAGGCCGCCAACGTCGGCTCGCTCGTCATGCCCAATGACCAGAGCGCTGCCGCCAGCCAAAGCCACCGGCGTTGTTCGGGTTGAAAACCCCACCGGTACAGCACCACCAACGTCGCCGCCAACACCAGCGCGTTTACGCCGGTCATTGCCGTAACCACTGCTCGGCTCCACAAGGCCGGACTGAACGCCAGCATCAATCCCGCACTGCACGCGCACGCCAGCACCAGCCATTCCATCACCGCGCGGCTGGGCTCAACTTTAAAAAAACCGGCGCGCACGCCCATCGTGCGGCCGCTTTTGGAAATCAACAACGCCACCAGTCCGCTGGCCGTCGCGCTGGTCACCGCTGAAAATAGATTGAGCCGCCACGCGATGTTGCCGAATGGAATCAGATGCCACCACAACCACGCGCTAATGGTCCACAACGAATAGCCGGGCGTGTGTGGTCCGCCGAGTTGAAACGCCGCTGTCGTCAGCGTGCCGGCATCGTCGAGCGTTACACTCGGCGCGAGTGAACATAGGTAAACGATGAACGCCACCGCGCCGGTCAATGCCGCCGCCAGCCAATCCCGGCGCGCGTAGAACCGTTGACCGGTCACCGCTGGTCGAGATGGCGCGTCAGGTTGCATCGCCGGTTACGACTTGGCGCACGGCCGGCGCCGGAATCCGTGGCGTGCCGCCATCGACCAGACCATCCAGAGCGCTTCGCGCACAATGTGCCCGGACATCTTGGACTTACCGGCGGTGCGGTCGGCGAACGTAATCGGAATTTCCTGTATCCGGTACCCGCGCAACCAAGCCTTGTACGACAGCTCGATTTGAAACGCGTAGCCATTGCAACGGATTTCGTCCAACCCCAGGCTCTCCAAAACTTGCCGCCGAAAACATTTAAAGCCACCCGTCGGATCCATCACCGGCAAGCCGGTAATTAATCGCACATACAACGATGCCCCTTTGCTCAACGCGAGCCGTTTCAATGGCCAATTCACCACCCGCGCCACGCCGCCGATATAACGCGACCCCAGCACGAGATCGGCAGATTCAATCGCTTTCAAAAAGTTAGGGATTTCCTGTGGATTGTGTGAGAAATCAGCATCCATCTCCATCACGAATGCGAAGTCGCGTTCCAACGCCCACCGAAATCCAGCAATATACGCCGTGCCCAAACCCATTTTGCCGGCACGCCGCATCAAATGAATTCGCGGTTCTGCCTGCTGCATTGCCGCAACGATGTCACCGGTACCATCCGGAGAGCCATCATCGACAATCAGCACTTCAATGGTCGGCGCTTGGCTGAGCACTGACGTGATAATATCACGAGCGTTTTCTTTTTCGTTGTACGTCGGAATAATGACCAGCGTGCGTGTGTTCATTTCATTAACCTCGGATTACCCAATACCATATATTCCGTCCCGACCGCAACTGGCCAGCGCCCACCCAATTGCTGCGGATAAACCACCTGCGCGTTCGGCGGAAAGACCACGCGCCAATTCTCTGCCAGCATTCCGGCCACCGCCTCCTGTCCGCCGGCAGCGCCACGGGTGTAAACGAGATCAATCCCGATTCCCTGGCCGCGTTGGCTGGTGCCCGAAGCGAGCACCGCATATTTCGCCGCCTGCCACCGGCAATCAAACCAATAGTCTTCGCGCGGGACCGGCGCCGGCCACGCGCCGTTGGTCTTGCCGTTGTACGGATCGCAATGCGACAACATGCTCTTGCGCGCGTGTTTCACCAGCCAATAAACCTGCTTCGGCACCAACACAAAATCCTCGCTCGTCGTATTCGCGTTCACAAACGCCAGCGCCGCGTCCGCGTCGGCAACCGATTGCTGCGTGAACGCGTCAATCAGCGTATCGAAATGACTCCACGCCTTGCCGAACGTCGGCCAACACCACAGCACAAGCACCACCACTCCCGGCGCGAGCCGGACCGGCAACGCCGAACTCTTCAACGCCTTACCGGCCAAGCGTCCCGCCTGTTCCAACGCCCCGCCAACGCCAAGCGCCATGACCGGCAGGAAGATCATCGCCGGATAGAAAAACCACGACACGTTGTCCTGCTTCCGAAAAATCGGCCACATCAACAACACCACCCACGCCACCAGCCACACCCGCAACCGGCCAACCGGAAACGCCGCCATTCCCACCACCGCCAACACCAGCCACCAGTCCCGGCCAGTCGGCCCGGTCGCCGTGAAAGCTGTCGGGGTGTTAAAACAGAACCTGCCGATGCGCGTGATCACTTCGCTGACCGGCGGCGACTGCGCCATACCGCCCATCAATTTCACCTGCGCCAGCAAATGCGGCACACCGCCGTGCGCCATGAGATACCACCCGACAAATACCAACCCAAATCCACCCGCTGTTAAGCCGGCAACCAGCACATCCCGCCAAGCCGGCAACTCGCGCCAGCGCTTCCAATTCGCCCACACCGCTACCGCAATCACACCGGGAATCATCCCGACGGCATAATAATTACACGCCGTCGCCAACGCCGTAAACATCCCGGCAAGCGCCAAGTCACGGAGCCGCTTGTCATTGAGATACCGGATGAGAAATCCGACCGACGCCAGCGCAAACATCCCGGTCATCGGATGCGAGCGCACCCAGCGGAAATTCACGTCGGCGTTTTCGTACACCAACAATGCCGCCGCGCAAAAGAATCCCAACCATTCATCTTTGAGCCGGCGCCCGATCCAAAACAGGATACCGGCTGCTGCCAACGCCGTCAGCACCCCCACCGCCCGACCAACGACAACATCGTTTCCAAATAGGCGGAGTGCCGTGCCCGTCACCCACATGTACAGCGGCGGATACGGATACGGATAGACAAAGTCGTTGCTGACCGGCCCAATACGTGCCTGGCCGTTGGCGAGCTGCCAGCACTTCTCCATCCACTCGCCTTCGTCGCCATACCAATTCGGGCTCGTCCGCAAATTCGGCAGAAACAGCAGCGCCCAAAGCGCCACCAGCCCGATCATCAGCCATCGTTCGCGGTTTGTCATGGCTTCACAAAATAAAGCCGAATCGGCCCGAAATTAGTGCTCGGATATTGATTCCACTGCGTGCTGGTCACCGCTTCGCGGTTACCATCCACCATGACAATGGTCACCGTGCCGGTCGCGCCGCCACCAGGCCCCGCTTGCCCAATCAGCACCGGCCATTCCAACTGCGGCAACTCCGGCTTGCCTTCGGGACTCAGCTCCCAGAACACCGGCTGGCCCAGCCGTTTGACGAGTGCCTCGCGTTCTGCCTGCGTCCGCGCCGTCGCCAACGCCAGTTGAATCTCGCCCTGCTCACGCAATTTCTGACCACCTCGCTCAGCCAGATACCGGCTTGCCGCAAGCTTGTGTTCGAGTGCGGTTCCAAACGTCCCATGCGCGCCGCCGTTGCGCTCCACAAACCGGTAATAATCCAGCAGGAACACCACATTGCTGGCCGCCAGTAATCCGGCCAGACTCAAGACCATCGCCGGCTTCAATCGTTGCGCGCCGGCACCGCACACCAAGAAGTGAGCCGGTAACAAAATTGCAAAATAAGTCAGGTACGTCCACAAGCCGGCCACCGTGAAAACCACCACCGGCACCACTAGCCACAACACCAAAACCCAAGTGGCGCTTTTCCATTCCTTCTTTTGAATCGCCGCGACCACCAGGGAAATCAGCGCCGCAACAAACACCAACCGCTGCAACAGCAACGGCCAGTCGCCCAGCGTGACAGTTTGTGTAAAGTGCGGGGCTTTGCGCGTCCAGATTTGCATCCGGTCAAACTCCGCGTCCGCCGCGATGCCGAGCACGTCTTCGATCCGGCCGCCGTTCATAATCGCCAGCGCATACGAAACATTCTGCTTGCTCGGCAACCGGTAACCGGAAACTGGATGTGTCGTGACTCCGGCGAGTTTTTCCCACTGCTGGCCACCGCCAACGGTGTTCAACGCCTGCCGGAAATCGCCCCAACCAGTTTGTTGCTGCAAATACAAATACGGCGCCAACGTCACCAGTGCCGCCACAATCCCGGCCGCCGCCCACCGCCAGTCAATCTTCGGCCTCAGCCACGCCACAATCGCCACGACCACCGCCATCAACGCGATTCCGGAAAAATGGATTTGCACCACGCACAACGGCAGAAGCACACACCAGAAAATCGCCTTTGGTTTCTTGCCGAGCACAAGCGAGTGCACCGCCCACATCGTCGCCGTCGCGAAAAACGGCACGAAATCTTGTGCCCAGATTTTTCGGGAATAAATCACCGCCCACGGCGCCACCGCGAAGAACCCGCCGGCTACCAACCCGGCCACCGGCCCGTAGTATTTCCGCCCAATGTGCCATGTCATCACAACCGCCGCCACACCGAGCAGCGCAATGCAACCGGAAGCAAAAACCGGACTCGCGTTAATCGCAAACATCGGAATCAGCAGATAAATAAACAGCGGCGGATTTGTCACACCAACGCTCGACATCAACCCGGCCAACGGCAATTTACCGGTCTTCACAAACTGGAGTGCTAGATGCGTCGCGTAGGCTTCATCGCCCTGAAATTCCAGCAAACCAAAAAACGCATACCGGAGCCCGACGGCAATGGCGACAACGCCGGCCAACCCGGCCCATTCCCACTTCTTCATCGATTCACCTTCAGCGGGAAGCCGACGCGTTGCACGCGGCGAATCCGAAAAAGTTCACCCCAAATCTTCAGCGCACGCCGGAAATTGTACGGAATCCGCGTGTCCGGATCGTGCACCCAATGCACCGGCACCTCCGCGATTCGGTAACCTTCGCGCGTCGCCACCACGAGCATTTCGATGTCGAAAATGGCGGAGTTGGAGGTGACTTGTGGAAAAACTTTCTGCACCACCTCGCGGGTCATTGCTTTAAACCCACATTGCGTGTCGTGAATCCTGCGGATACAGAACAGACGGGTACCAACTCCGAACAACTTACCGGCTAGCTTCCGGTACCACACTTGCGGCTCTGCGACTTCCGCCCCCGGCATGGCCCGCGAACCAATCGCCATATCGTAACCGGCATCGAGTTTCGCCAGTAGTTTGTCAATTTCAGCGATGGGCGTGCTCTGGTCGGCGTCAGTAAATAAAACATATCGGCCGCGCGCTTCAAGCATCCCGGCTTTCACTGCGCCGCCTTTGCCGCGATTCGGAATCAAATCGATGAGACGGACGCCGGGAAAAGATTTCGCCACGGTTGCCGTGCCATCCCGACTGCCATCGTTGACCACGATAATCTCGAAACTCTTGCCGGCGAGATGCGCTTGGATAGCCGGGATGTGTTTCTTGAGACGCTCTTCCTCGTTGTACGCCGGGATGACGACCGATAAATCCAACTCGCTCACGTCGCCTTTCGGAGCGCGCCCATCGCACGCATTTTGGCCAACGCTTCGGCGGCATAATCTTTATCGAGTGTTTGCCGGCGAATCCACGTGACATAATCGCGAACGCTGTCGCGCGGCGTCTTCGTCGGCTGCCAGCCGAGTTTTTGCAGTTTGGCGATGTCGGAAATGCTGTGGCGCGTGTCGCCGACCCGGTATTCGCCGCCGGGCGTTAACGGAAATTTCTGACCGGTGGCTTCCGCAACAATCTGCGCAAATTCCAAAACGGTGTAGCCTTTGCCGCCGCCGACATTAAAAACTTCGTAATTCGCCGCGTCGCTTTCGAGCGCGAGCCGGTTGGCGCGCGCGACGTCGCCGACGTTGACGTAATCACGGAGTTGCCGGCCATCCTCAAAAATACTCGGCGGCCGGCCGGCCAGCATTTGCAACGTGAAGACGCGCAGTACGCCGGAGTAGGCGTTGCGGAACGATTGGTGCGGACCTTGGACGATGGAATACCGGAGCGCGACGCTGGGGATGCCATAGTTTTTGCCCAGCGCGACCGCCATCAATTCCTGCGAATATTTGGCAATGGAATACTGGTTACGCGGATTGGCGTGGGTTTCCAGTAATGGCAACGGCGTAATCGCGCCGTTGCATTTCGGACAGACTGGGTCCCACTGACTTTTCGTGAGTTGCGCCGGCTCACGATTGACTGGGAAGACTTCGCCATCTTTCGGGCAATTATACCGGCCTTCACCGTAGACAAATTGCGAACTAGCGACGACAACCTTCTTCACCGGTAATTTCTGCTCGACGATCAACTCATAAAGCAACGCCGTGCCGACGCTGTTGACGTGAAAAAAATGCGAAAAGTTCGGAAGCAAATCCTGATAGGCCGCCAAATGGATGACGCGGTCAACGCCGTGCAACGCCTTAGCCCAATCATCCCGGTTGCGTACGTCACCGACGATGCGTTCGGTATCCGCCGGCACCCAATCCGGCCAAGTGCCGTCACCGGTATGCACCGGTTGTGAGAGATTGTCGAGCAACCGGACCCGGTACCCGGCTTGCAATAGTTCAGCGGCCGTGTGCGAGCCGATGAACCCGCCACCGCCGGTAATTAGGACGAGGTCCTTGCTCATTTTGCGTGGAGCTGCCGGAGTTTTTCGTAGAGGTAGCCGACGAGAATGTGATCGATAATCATGTGCACATCCTCGACCGGGCCGTATTCGTTCGACGGCACGACGACGCAGACATCCGCCAGCTTCGCGAGTTTGCCACCGGTAAAACCACCAAGTCCGAGCACTTTCACACCGAGTGTTTTGGCGACTTCGACTGCGGTAATGATATTCGGTGAGTTACCGGATGCGGAAATAGCGATCAACACGTCGCCGTGGTTGGCGAGATTTTTGAGTGGTTCGCTGAAGACGGTGTTGTAGTCGGTATCATTGGCCCACGCGGTCATCAACGAGACGTTGTCGGTGAGCGCGATGACTTTGAACCGCTTCCACGGCGCATCGCCTTTGTGACCGAGCGTGCCCTTGTTGAGATCGTTCATCATGTGCGATGCGGTCGCGGCGCTGCCACCATTGCCGATGACAAATATTTGCTTGCCGGCAGCGTGCGCGTCTTCGATGACGGTAAATAATTGCTCGAGCACGTCGAGCGGAAGCCGGTCGAGCACGGTTTTCAAACCGGTCAGGTAATCTTTGGCGAATTGGCTGGCTGTTTTCATCTTAGTACTTCTGAATATTGAGAACCACGCGCGAGCCGCCGCGTTCAAGGTGAAACGGCATTTCGCGCAACTCCGACAAGGCCTGCCGGACGGCGGGCCGGCATTCGCTGGGGACGCACAATAGGAAAAATCCACCACCACCGGCACCGGAAATCTTGCCGCCGAGCGCACCGGCCGCCATTGCACGTTGGTACTGCTCGTCGAGTTCGCTGCTGCTGACGCCGACGGCGAGACGGCGCTTCGCTTCCCAGCCACGATGCAGCAAAGAGCCGAATGCGCTGACTGAGTCACCTTCGAGCAGGTGCCGAACTTCGTGCGCTTGCCGGGTCATTTCGCGGAGCGTGTCGAGCTGGCTGGTAATGTTGGCGCGCTGCTGCGACAGGATGTTGTCGGCTTTGCGGGTCTTGCCGGTAAAAAAGAGCATCAGCATGTTGTCGAGGTCTTCGAGGTTGGCGCGGGAAATTTTCACTGTCGAAGTCTTGACGTTGCGACCGGGGCCGAACTCAAGGCAGCGCAACCCGCCGTACGCGGCGATGTATTGATCTTGAACGCCGATGGGTTTGCCGAGTTTGCCGATTTCGATCTCGCACGCTTCCCGGGCGAGTTGCTCGGCGGTCGGTGTTTCGCCGATGAAACTGTACAACGCGTGGAGCACGCCGACGGTCACGCTGCTCGACGAGCCGAGACCGGAGCCTTCCGAGGGAATATCCGAGAGAAAACTAATCTCGACACCTTTCGTGACGCCGACCTTGCGCATCGTTTCTCGGACGAGGTCGTGTTCAATCTGGTCCACCGAGTCCACAATCTCTTTTTTGGACCAGTTGACGTAAATCTTGTCGTCGAACCGCTCCTTGACGATGCAGTACAGAAACTTGTCGATCGCCGAGCTGACGACCGCGCCGCCGTTGGCTTCGAAGAATTCGTAGAAATCCGTGCCGCCGCCGGCAAACGAAATCCGCAATGGTGTCTGAGTGATAATCATTTCAAAACCAATCCATTTTTAAAATCCCGCTGCGCCTGTGCCAACCGCGCCGGCGTCCCGATGTCGTGGATGTAAGCTTTCGGCTTCATCGCGTACAACGGCGTCCCGGCAGCCAACAACTTCGGAAAAACGTCTTTGCCAAAATCACAAAACAGCCCGGCCGGAATCGCGTCCAGCACTGCCGGTTCCAGCAAGTAAATACCCGAGTTAATCAGGTTTGTCGAAATCTCTTTTCGGTCGGGCTTCTCCCGAAACCGCAACACCTTGCCGGTTGAATCGGTATCGAGCACGCCGCCGGTCCACGGCTCCGCGGACTCAAACAACGCAACCGTTGCTACCGCGCGGCGCTGCCGGTGAAACTCGATGAATGGCGCAAGTTCGATACGGATCAGATTGTCGCCGTAAATCACCAGAAACGGTCCATCGCGCAACGCCGCTTCCATCTTCTTCACCCCGCCGGCCGTGCCGAGGAGTTCGGGCTCCGGCGAATAAGTGATTTTAACGCCGAACCGGCGGCCGTCGCCGAAGAAGTCAGTAATTTTCTCCGGCAAGTAATGTAGGTTCAGGATGAATTCCGTCACGCCTTGCTGGCGAAACCATTCAAAATGATGTTGCAGCAACGGCTGCCCGCCAATCGGGACCATCACCTTCGGCAAGTCCAATCCGAGCGCACGCAAACGAGTGCCCAGCCCGGCCGCTAAAATAAAAGCTTTCACGCTTCCAGAAGAATGCCGTAAGCGCCACCGGAAATCAACTCCGGCAATGTCAGACGGCGTGCTCGCGGAGATACCGGCTCAAGACGGCCCACGCTTTTTGCAGTGCTTTGCCGCGATGGCTGATTCGGTTTTTTAAGTCGGGCGAAATCTCGGCGAAGGTTTTCACTTGGCCGTCGGCGATGAACAGCGGGTCGTAGCCAAAACCACCACCACCTTTTTCGTCGGCGATGATTGCGCCGTTGCAAATGCCTTCGACGCATTCCACTAAGCCTTTTTCGTCGGCGATGGCAATGACGCAACGGAACCGGGCGGTACGTTTTTCCACCGGCACACCGTGCAAATTGGCGAGGAGTTTCTTGTTATTCTCGAAATAGCTGGCGTCGTCGCCGGCATAGCGGGCGGAACGGACGCCGGGTTCGCCGTCGAGCGCGTCCACTTCAAGGCCGGTATCGTCGGCAATCGTCAGCATCTTGGCGAACTTCGCGGTCTCGACTGCTTTCTTAATCGCGTTGTCGCGAACTGTCGGCGCGTCCTCGACGATATCGGCCAAGCCGGGAATATCAGCGGCGCAGCGGAGGTCGAGCTTTAACTCCTCCAGAATGGCGGCAATTTCTTTAAGTTTGTGCTTATTCCGTGTGGCGACGAGCAGTTGCATGACGGGCAGTATAATTACCGGCGCGCAAAACAGAAGTTTTTATTGCAGAGCGGGCCGGAACTACTTCACTACGACCGTCTTGATGTTCACGAATTCGCGAATGCCGAACTCGGCCAACTCACGGCCGTAGCCGGACTGTTTGATTCCGCCAAATGGCAGCCGCGGATCGGATTTTACAAGCGCGTTCACAAAGCACGCCCCGGCTTCCAACGCCGCCGCCACTCGTTCGCCGCGCGCAATGTCCCGCGTGAACACCGCCGCGCCCAGCCCGAACACCGAAGTATTGGCCAGACGAATTGCCGTGCGTTCATCCGGCACACTTACGATGGCCGCGGCTGGCCCAAATGTTTCCTCGGCAAACACCGGCATCGCCGGCGTCACATTTGTCAATACCGTCGGCGGATAAAACCAGCCGGGACCGGCCGGGATTTCGCCGCCAAGCAATAACCGGGCGCCTTGCCGGATGCTGCGCTGGACTTGGTCGTGCAATTCCGCGCGCAAATCTGCCCGTGCCAACGGCCCGAGTGTGGTTGCCGGCAGCAATGGATCGCCCGGTATTTGCGCCCGCATACCGGCGACAAACAATTCTTCAAACCGCGGCCGCACTGATTCCACCACAAGAAACCGTTTGGCCGCGATGCAACTTTGGCCGGCATTGTGCAGCCGCGCCGTGACACAGGTGGCCGCCGCCAGTTCGAGGTCGGCATCTTCGAGCACGAGGTACGGATCGCTGCCGCCGAGTTCCAGCACCGATTTCTTCAGGCACGCGCCGGCTTTGGCTGCGATGGCTTTGCCGGCGGCGGTGCTACCGGTAACAGTGACCGCTTGGATGACCGGGTGCGCGATCAAGGCTTCGGCGCGAGCGGCGGAAATTAGCAATGTCCGAAACGCGCCCGCCGGCAAGCCGGCGTCCCGAAATACTTGCTCGACGGCCAACGCGCAACCCGGCACGTTCGAGGCGTGTTTCAAGAGCATCGCGTTGCCGGCCATCAATGCCGGCGCGGCGCATCGGAACACTTGCCAAAACGGAAAATTCCACGGCATCACAGCCAGAATCGTGCCGAGCGGCTGAAACATGACAAAGCTGCGCGTCGCTTCCGTCGCCACCGGTTGCGGGGCGAGGAACTTGGCGGCATTATCGGCGTAGTATTCGCAAACCCATGCGCATTTTTCGACTTCGGCGCGACCTTGGGTAATCGGCTTGCCCATTTCCAGCGCCATCAACCGAGCTAAATCATCACCGCGTTCGCGCAGCAACCGCGCGGTGGCGCGTAAGGCCGGCGCGCGGTCACCGGCCGGCACGGCGGCCGATTCGCAGAGCGCCCGTTCCACTGCGGCGTCGGAATGTTCGGCGTAAATCTGGATGGTTTCGCCGGTAGTTGGATTGGCCGAGGTCTGCGACATACCGGGAATTATAATTCACACTGAACAAAACAGAAGTTTTTATTGCGCGGGTCAATAAGTTGGACTAGAGGTGTGCCCAACAGACAGACGTAAATCAAAGGTAAATTTCAATGGACATTCGACTTCCAAACTTAGGCGAAGGCGCTGACAGCGGCGTCGTGGTCAGCATTTTGGTCAAGGCCGGTGACTCGATCCAGAAGGAACAGACCATTCTGGAATTGGAGACCGAAAAGGCTGTTGGCTCCATCCCATCTTCTGCCGCCGGCATCGTCCAGCAAATCCGCGTTAATATCGGCGACAAGATTTCCTCCGGTGCGGTGCTGATGACTTTGGCCGAGAGTACCGGCACGGTGGCGGCGCCGGTGCCGTTACCGGTCGCCCTGCGACCGGTAAAGCCCACGGCGTCCCATTCAATTTCTGGCATCCCGCCGGCCGCTTCGCCGACTGTGCGCCGGATGGCCGAACAACTGGGCATCCCGCTTGCGCAAGTGCCCGGTAGCGCACACGGCGGCCGCATCACCGTCGAAGATTTGCGGGCGTACATTCAGAATTTACAAGCCGGTGACGCACCAAAACCCGCGCCGGCACAAATCGACTTTGCGAAATTTGGCCCGGTGGTGAAGAGGCCGGTCAGCCAGTTGCGCAAGACGATTGCGCGGCGGATGAGCGCGTCGTGGGCGGCGGTGCCGCGCGTAACGCAATTTGACGAGGCGGACATTACCGGCTTGAACGAGTTGCGGAAGAAATTTGCGCCAGCCTACGAGAAGCAAGGCGCGAAACTGACGCTGACGGTGTTTGCGATCAAAGCCGTGGTCCAGACGCTGAAGAAACATCCATTGTTCAATTCCAGTCTCGACGAGGCCGCCGGTGAGATTGTGCTGAAGGAATATTTCCACATCGGCATCGCGGTGGATACCGAGCACGGATTGATGGTGCCGGTGATTCGCGATGCCGACAAGAAGTCGCTGCTCCAGCTCGCCAAGGAACTCGACGACCTCGCCGGCAAGACCCGCGACCGGAAATTGACCACCGAACAGATGCAGGGCGGCAGTTTTACGATTTCAAACCAAGGCGGCATCGGCGGCGGCGCGTTTACGCCGATTGTGAACTTGCCGGAAGTCGCCATCCTCGGTCTCGGCCGCGGCGCGCTGAAGCCGGCGGTGGTCGCCGGCAAGATTGAGCCGCGCTGGCTGATGCCGGTAGCGGTGTCGTACGACCACCGGGCGATTGACGGCGGCAGCGCGGCACGGTTCACGGTTGATCTGGTCGCGGCGTTTCAAAATTTTGATGCGAAGGAAGTGCAGATTTAACATGGAACCAATCAAGACTGATATTGTGGTATTGGGTGCCGGGCCGGGCGGGTACGCGGCGGCATTTTACGCGGCGGACAAAGGCAAAAAAGTCATTCTCGTCGAGCAGGACCGGCTCGGCGGCGTCTGCTTGAATCGCGGCTGTATTCCGTCGAAGGCGTTGTTGCACGCGACCAAACTCATCGGCGATGCCGGCGCGGCGGCGGCGCACGGGATTACGTTTGGCGCGCCGGCAATCGATTTGGCCAAGCTCCGGGCGTGGAAGAATTCCATTCTCGAGAAACTCCGCGGCGGCGTGGCGGCGTTGGCGAAAGCGCGCGGCGTCGAGGTGCTGCCGGGCCGGGGACATTTTGAAAATTCGACAACGCTCCGAGTGGAGACCGACGCCGGGCAGAAATTCATCAGCTTCACCAAGGCAATCATCGCGGTCGGCTCGAAACCGGCATTGCCGAAAGCTTTTGACCTCGGCAATCCGCGGATTATGACTTCGACGGAGGCGTTGGAAGTCGAAGACGTCCCGGCGGAGTTGTTGGTGATTGGCGGCGGCTACATTGGCATGGAATTGAGCACGGTGTACGCGCGGCTCGGCAGTCTGGTGACGGTGGTGGAGGCGTTACCAACGATTTTGGCGGGCGCGGATCCGGATTTGGCGCGGCCGGTCGTCCGGTATGCCGAAAAGGCTTTCAAAGAAATCCGGTTGAACACCAAAGTCACAAAGATGGCGTCCGCCGGCAAGCAGATCAAGGTCACTTTCGATAACGTGACAGAACTTTATGACCGCGTGCTGGTGGCAGTGGGCCGGGTTTCGAATTGCTCTGATCTCGGCTTGGAGAGCACGAAGGTGGCGCTCGACGAAAAAGGTTTCATCAAGGTCAACGCGCAGCAGCAGACGGCAGACACAAGTATCTATGCCATCGGCGATTGCGCCGGCGGTTTGATGCTCGCGCACAAGGCGAGCCGGGAGGCGCGCGTGGCGGTGGATGTGATTGCCGGCGAGTCGGCAGCATTCCAGAACGTCATCATCCCGGCAGTGGTGTTCACGGAGCCGGAAGTGGCGTGGGCTGGTTTGACTGAGGCGGAGGCGCAGGCAAAAGGCATTCCGGTAACGGTGGCGAAATTCCCGTGGAGCGCATCGGGACGGGCGATGACATTTGACGCGACTGATGGGTTAACAAAGTTGGTGATTGATCCGGCGACGGAGCGGATTCTCGGTGTTGGAATTACCGGGCACGGAGCCGGCGAGTTGATTAGCGAAGGCGTGCTGGCGATTGAGATGGGCGCGACGGCGTTTGATTTGGCGGCATCGGTTCATCCGCATCCAACCTTGAGCGAGACGCTGATGGAAGCCGCCGAAGTTTTCTACGGCCACTCGACGCACATGCTCGCACGGAAGCGGCCGGAATAGAAATCGCGCAGCATCAGACTTGACAGCTGTTGGCCGGTTGTGTTTTTATTAAGCCGTCTCAGATTCCATTGCAAATTCGTGTGGTTGAGGTGTGCCTGAATGAGTGAGTTTAATAAAAAACCATCGTTAATTCAGAATTGGATTAGTGTCGCGGGCCTGATTGTGGCTGCCGGCGGCCTATTTGCCATGCTGTGCTTGCTGGCGATGGATTTCTTTGCCGGCTTCAAGAATCCGTACGTCGGCATCCTGACATATTTTATCGCGCCGGGCGTTTTGGGATTCGGTTTAACGATTGTCATCGTCGGCATGTTGCTGGAACGCCGGCAGCTTGTGAAAGCTCGGCAAGGCGTGGTGGGTTGGTTCCCGGTGATTGACCTCAATCGGCCGGCGCACCGCAAAATCCTCGGCAGCATCGGCGGTTTCTCATTGATTTTGTTGTTGGTCATCGCGGTCAGCAGCTACCGGAGCTATCACTTCACTGAATCTAAGCAGTTTTGCGGGCAGACCTGCCACACGGTGATGAAACCGGAGTTCACCGCCTATCAAAACTCGCCGCACGCCCGCGTATCGTGCACGGAATGTCACATCGGGCCGGGCGCGACTTGGTTTGTGCGCTCGAAACTTTCCGGCAGCTACCAGCTGTACGCCACACTTTTCCACAAATATCCGACACCAATTCCGACGCCGGTAAAGAACCTCCGCCCGGCACAGGAAACGTGTGAACAATGCCATTGGCCGCAGAAGTTTTACGGCGCAGTCGAACGCGTGCGGACACATTTCAAATACGACGACGAGAACACCCCGTACACTGTGCGCATGCTCCTGAAGGTTGGCGGCGGGGATCCATTGCACGGCCCGGTCGGCGGAATTCACTGGCACATGAACGTCGCGAACAAGACCGAGTACATTGCCTCCGACGACGCCCGGCAGGTCATTCCGTGGATCAAAACGACTGACCGGAATGGTCACTCGACAATCTACGAGGCCAAAGACGGTCGGCTTAAACCGCAGCAGGTGGCCGATGCGACGCCACGGCGCATGGACTGCATTGATTGCCATAACCGGCCGACGCATATTTTTCGTTCGCCTGATGAAACCGTGGATATGGCAATGACGTTGGGACGGATTGATCCGAAGTTGCCGGCGATCAAGAAGCATGCTGTGGATGTCTTGGCCGCGGATTACACCGACACCGAAGAGGCGTGCCGGCAGATCGCAGCAAAACTACAAAAAGATTACTCCAAAGCTGATACCGGCACGGTCGCCCGCGCCGTTGCCGAAGTGCAAAAGATTTACCGGGACAATTTTTTCCCGGAAATGAAATCCCGCTGGAAGGTCTATCCGAACAACATCGGCCACTTTGAATGGGCCGGCTGCTTCCGCTGTCACGACGACCAGCACGTGAGCGCCGACGGCAAGAAGATTTCCGCTGACTGTACGAGCTGTCACACACTCATCGCGCAAGGCGCGACGACGGACCTGAAGACGATCAGCGCCCAAGGGCTGGAGTTCCAGCACCCGTCCGAAGAAGTCGGCGACACATGGAAAGGAATGAAATGCAACGATTGTCACTCCGGCGCAGCAATGTAATTGTAACGGCTGTCGCAGTCTGGCTGGTCGGGACCGGCGCGACTTGGGCCGCGGCACCGTCCTGCTTGACCTGTCACAAAGACCAAGCTGGCTTATTCATGTCGAGCGCACATGCGCAGGCAGGTTTATCGTGCGTCCAATGCCACGGCGGCGACCCGAAAGCGACCGACGAGGCGGCGCATGCCACCGATAATTTCAAACGGCCAGATGGCAAAAAGGCCATCGCTGAATTGTGTGCCAGCTGCCACAGCGATGTGCGGCGAATGAACCCCTACGGTTTGCCAACTGATCAACTGGCCCGGTACAAAACCAGCAAACACGGCGAACAGCTTTTTGAGCACAACGATCAACAGGTAGCGGTTTGTACGGATTGCCACGGCGTGCACGACATTCTGAAAGTCAAATCGCCGCAAGCCCGCGTATTCCCGACCAACGTGCCGGCAACTTGCGGCCGGTGCCACAGCAATGCCAAGCTGATGAGCCAATACAAGCTACCGGCAGATGTGGTGGACAAATACAAGACCAGCCACCACGCGCATTTGCTGTTGGATAAAGGCGACCTCAGCGCGCCGACTTGCGTCACCTGCCACGGCAACCACGGCGCTACGCCACCGGGCACCGCCGAAGTTGGCCAAGTCTGCGGCAAGTGCCACGGACGGCAACGCGAGCTGTTCGCCAAAAGTCCGCACGCCGAGGCTGCCGCAGCCGGGGCGTTTAGCGAATGCGTCAGCTGTCACGGCAACCACGCGATTAAAAAGGCGTCCGTCGAATTGTTTTCCACAGCGTGCGTCACTTGCCATGCGACCGATCCGAAACAACTCCAAGTGCGCGATGCCGTAGCCGGCTTGATTCGTCAGGCCCAGGCGGATTACCAGAATGCTGACGAGACCGTGCACGCCGCAACCATTCGCGGCTTGGCAACCGATGACGACCAAGTGTTATTGCAGGATGCAAAAACTCAGGTCACACAGCTCGAAGCGCTACAGCATACGCTGACGATGACCCAACTCGAACCGGTCGCACAGCACTCAGCGGAAACCATCGCCCAAGTTCTGACGGACGTCCGGCATATGAACCGATTCGAGTGGTGGAAACGCAAGGCGCTCTGGCCGGTCTGGGTGTTCTTGGCGATAATGGCGGTGATTTTCTGGGCGAAACGCCGGCAATTGGAGAACAAAGATTAACCATGAATACTTCTGAGAAAATCTCGCGGCGGACGTTTTTGGATTGGCTACTGATGGGCGGCCTGCTGGCGTGGGGCGCAGCCGTTCTCGCGCCGGTCCTGACCTATGTCTGGCCATCGCAGAAACGCGGCCCAAGCTCGCAAACCGTCTCCGCCGGCAAGGTGGACGAATTTGCCGAATGGCAACACAAGATGGTCGCGTTGGACAACAGGCCGGTCATCGTTGTGCGCACGCCACAAGGGTTCCGTGCCTACTCAGCAGTTTGTACGCACCTCGGTTGCATCGTCGGCTGGGACGCCGGGCGCCGGCAGATTGCCTGTCCGTGCCACGCCGGTTTTTTCGATTTGAATGGGCGGCCCGTAGCCGGTCCGCCCCCGCGGCCGCTGACCGAACAGAGCGTCATCGTAGTCAATAACGAAGTGATGGTGAAATCAGCATGAACCTACAGCAATTACCCCAAAAAGTTCGCGGCTGGCTGGGTCAGCGCTTGCCGATCGAGGTCGCAGAACAGTTCGTCGCCGAGCAGACACATAAGCCGTTACCAGAGGGAACCGGTTTTTGGCATACGTTTGGCAGCTTATCGATGTTTCTGTTTATCAATCAGGTTGTGACCGGCATTTTGTTGATGGTGTATTACCGGCCGACAACCAACACGGCCTTCGAAAGTATCCGCTACATCATGACGCAGGCGCACTTCGGCTGGTTCATCCGTGGTTTGCATGCTTGGGGTGCCACGCTGATGATTATGTGCGTGCTGATTCACATGATCCGGACGTTTTTCATGGGCGCGTTCAAGAAACCGCGCGAGCTAACGTGGGTGCTGGGCGTGGCCATCTTTGGTTGCACGGTGACCTTCGGCTTTACCGGCTACTTATTACCCTGGAACCAACTTTCGTACTGGGCGACGACGGTGGGCACTGAGATTACCGGCGCGATACCGTTTATCGGACCGTACCTGCGGACATTGCTACGCGGCGGCGAAGGCATTACCGGCGAAACACTCGCGCGCTTTTACGTGCTGCACGTTGTGGTTTTGCCGTGGGCTTTGACAGCGTTGATTGCGACACATCTCTTCTTGATGCGCGTTCAAGGACTGGCGACGATGGAACGCGTTGGAGCTGAGCTGCCGCTTGACAAGCAAAAAACAGTTCCGTTTTTTCCGCACCATATTTTGAAGGAAGGCGTGATTTTCTGCGCGTTAATCGGAACGCTGGTGACATTGATCATCGTGTGGCCGGTCGAGTTGGGTGAGAAAGCCGACGCGCTCGTCACGCCCGAAGGCATCAAGCCGGAATGGTACTTCCTCTCGAC
>JBAWWR010000019.1:0-26756 GCA_037146675.1 Verrucomicrobiota bacterium
TCCAGCCCGGATAATATTCAAATGTTTCGGAAGGATATTTCAACAGGCTGCTAGATACTGGCCCCTATATAAGAGTTAGCGGTATAGCCGACTTTGAGTGGCGTACATTGATTGGCGCGGAGTCTCTAAAAACCAGTACCGCCACAAGATTTATTGGGCTTCTGAAGCCTGGGCAAACCATCATCGATATCGGAGCCAATGTTGGCTATTATTCGCTTACGGCAGCGATGCAGGTGGGTCCAACTGGTCAAGTTATTGCATTCGAACCGAATCCAAAAGCGGCGGCGAGGTTACAAGAAAACAAATCGCTTAATGGCATCTCAAATTTAACGATTGTTCGTGCGGCTGTGGCAGATAAATCAGGTAGTTTATTTCTGCACCTCGGCGAAGACACTGAAGCAAGTAGTATATATGACCTGAAATCAGAGGCAACTCTCTCAAGTGTGGAGGTGTCCGTCGTAACGCTTGATGAGTATGTCGAGACGCATGCTTTATCGATTGTTGACTTACTCAAGATCGATGCAGAAGGAGCAGAGGTCAGCATCTTGCATGGAGCGCGCAAGTTCCTCAAACAGCCCAGTGCTCCATCGATTATCATCGAGGCTAATCCACTAACGTTAGAGGCAGCTTGTGAATCCGTGACTACATTACGGACTACATTAGAGTCTTTCGGCTATGCGATTGCGGTAATCGATGCCGAAATTTGGCAAGGTGTAACAGTTGAAAATTGGCTAGCTACCAAGACACCACAACAAGAGCATCAAAGCTTATGAAAATCTGTTTCGTCAGCGACTCTTATCCTAGGGTTGATCGCTCAGGCGGCATCGGCGTTTACACGCGCACGGCGGCCCAGACCTTGGCCGCACGTAGGCATGAAGTCCATGTGTTGCTTGGCAAACGCCAGAAGGGATATGATACCAACGATGGCTCCGTTCAGGTACACGTTCGGCTGGTACGATGGATACCGATTCTGGGACGCTGGCTAGACGGTTTGGGAGAGAGCTTCTGTCTCGCTTGGGCTTTGTTTCGACTTCACCGGCGATATCGATTTGATGTCGTAGAGTTTCCGAATTGGGAAGGATATGGGTTAGTCGCCGCGTTTTTTCATTTTGTGCCAGTTGTTGTTCGTTTGCACACCTCAATGATTGAGTCGGTAGCCGCCCTGAATCGCCTACCAAAGATAAATGAACGGTATATGATTTGGCAGGAAAAGATGTCAGCGCGCTTGGCCAAAGCTGTTGTTACCCACAGCGATTCACACCGTAAGAGTTTACAAGCAAAGTACGGCTTAAAGTCTGTGGAAATGATCCCGCATGGGATCGAGTGGCCGAAAGATGATTCGCATCCTTCCGGTAATTCATTGGCTGTCCTGTGCGTGGGGGCCATGAATCCACGCAAGGGTGCTGATACTTTGCTCGCGGCAATCCCAATTGTGCTTCGTCAAATCCCGGAGGCGGAATTCTGGTTGGTCGGATCTGATGCAGATCATGCAATGGAAAAGAAACTTCGTGAGATGCATCCTGAGATCAATACCGGACGAGTAAAGTTCTTGGGCCGGGTTGAGGACAAAGAATTGAGCAACTTATACGCCGACTGTGCTGTATATGCATCGGCATCAGTGTATGAATCATTCGGCCTAACATTTGTTGAGGCAATGGCACGCGCTAAACCGGTCGTTGGTTGCAGCGTCAGCGCTATGCCCGAACTAATTAGCCACGAGGAGAACGGCTTATTAGTGCCTCCCAATGATCCTGTGCATTTTGCCGAAGCCTTGGTCAGACTATTGAGTGATCGCGCACTACGTATTCAATTTGGACTAACCGGCTACGAGAAGGGGAAGACAAACTACTCATCTGAGCGAATGGCGAAAGATATTGAATGTTTTTTTCAGAAAGTTATCACCACATAGGTCGAAAATCTTGCAAACAAACATCTCAGTCGTAATCCCCACATACAATTATGGGAAATTTGTGTGTCAGGCTGTTGACAGCGTATTGGCGCAAACCTGTCCGCCATTGGAAATCATCGTCGTAGATGATGGCTCGACGGATAATACACGTGAACTACTGAAGACTTACGGCAACCGGATTCAATATATTTACCAAGAGAATCGCCACCTATCCGCAGCGCGGAATACCGGTATTCGCGAGGCCAAAGGCGATTGGATCGCATTTTTGGACTCCGACGATCTCTGGCATCCGCAGAAACTGGAGCGAATCTCCAGCATCATTACCACACATCCGGAGCTTTCAGCCGTTAGTACGGACGCTATCACTTTTCAGGATCAGCCCCCTGCCGTTAAGGCGATTTTCTCGGGAGCTGGCTCGCTCATCCCCATCGGCTTGCGTGAACTGGTGTACGGGGTTCCGTTCAGTGGTGGATCGAGTGCTATCGTCAAGCGTGAATGTTTAATTCAGGTCGGCTTATTCAAGGAAACCTTGCGTTCGGTTGAGGATCTCGACATGTGGTTGCGCCTCGCAGCCCATTATCGACTGATGCGTCTCGGTGAACTCTTGACAATCGTGCGCGTACATCCGACCAGTATGAGCGCGCAGGCCGAACGCATGGAAGCCAATCACCGGAAGGTTCTCAGCGAAGTTTTTGCCGCGATCCCTGAGCTTCGTCGGCATCCGTTTTGGAAAATGGTGGCGGATGCGCGTCTGCACCGTGGCGTGGCGATGATGCACGCCGAAGACGGAAACCGGTCTGCCGCATTCCGCAGCCTTTGGCGCTCTTTTTTAGCCTGTCCCTTAACCAGTGGAAATACTGCTCTCGGAGTCCGGTTACGCATGGCAATTCACTTTCTCCTTGGTAAATAATGGCCGTTTTTTTTCTCGCCGCCTATCTTATTTCGATTCTCGTCCGTCCGATGGATTGGTGGGAGCCGCTTTTGGGATATGAATTAGTCACTGTGGGGGCCGTTCTGATCCTGCTTGTTGGGTTTCCGCAATTACTCGCGCGTTTCCCAGTTTTGTGGAAGAGGGTGCCGCAACTCAAAGTGGCAATCGGATTTCTGTTGGCGATTTCCGTATCGCTTGTGGCAAGAGCTTGGTTTGGTGGGGCCCTTGATGTTTTTGTAATCTTTGGCAAAGTAATCATTTTCTATTTTCTGATTATCCTGCTTGTTAAGACTGTGGATGATTTGAATCTGTTGATCTGGGCATTTTTGGTGTGTGCGCTCTGGCTGGCGGTGCACGCTATTATGCAGCATCATTTGGGTTATGGGTTCGGCGGGCAAGAACCGCTGTTTCGAAGGATCGATCCGACAAAAGGTACAAACGTATATCAAGCGATGGCCTATGGAACCTTTAGTGACCCCAATGATTTGTCGGCGGCGCTGGTGGTTGCGATTCCATTATTCATCACCCAATTCTACCGCAAGAACTTCTTGCTCAAGGCCGCCAGTTTTATCGGAATTCCACTGGTCGCCTATGGAATTTATTGTACGAATTCGCGCGGTGGAGTCGTGGCTTTCGGCGGGATGTTGCTGACCTTTATCATGGCGCGACTGAAAGGTGTCAGTCGATATTTAGTGATTATTTTAGCAGTGGTGGGGGTGACGGTAGCGGCGCCGTCACGATTTGTTAGCAGCTCCACGGAGGGACATGACCGGGCAATACTGTGGGGTCAGGGGTTGGATATGTTTAAAGGGAACCCCATTTTCGGCATCGGCTCTGGCAATTTTGCCAACACCTCAGAAGGCCATAATGTGGCACACAATTCCTATGTTCATACGCTAGCAGAAACCGGGTTACTCGGGTATATTCCGTTTTTCCTAATCATTTATCTTACAATTGTGCAACTCCGCCGATTGCTTGCGCTCAAAAATCTGATTCCTAAGTCTGATTTTGTATTGCTGACCGGTCTTTATGCCGGGCTGACTGGTTACCTAACTGGTGTTTACTTTATTTCTCGGCAATACCAACATATTCTCTATGTCTTTTTGGGGCTGGCGGCAGCGGGAGTCTATGTTGTGAGCGAGCGGAACGGGCTCCGTGATCGCATCTTTGGATCAACGCAGAATAATTTACGAGTCGGACTCATGTATAGTTTAGGCAGTATCGTTGTAATTTGGATTCTGATTCGACTTGCCAATCTGGTGAGTTAAGCTCTGGGCTTGCTTCAATAAATTGGAGTTATTAAATAACCCCCGAACCACACTAGGCGTATGCCACCACCCTCCAATATCCGCTACCGGGTATCTCTCAGCGTCAGCAACAAATATGATTTGTATCAGCATGTTTTCGGTCCGGTCAAAAAGAATGTGCGGACGGGATTACTTTTGGGGCTTGGTAGCATTATCGCAATGTGGGTTACTGTCCGAATTGTTAACCAAATGGGCTAACGCATGAACCACATATCGTTGGAACAGAATTCACTGTGAACCGCTACGGATCTACCTACCGGAATCTACTTTGGCCAGCTTACGAAGGTTTACGTGGCCGTCAAACCCACAAGCTATTCCACACTGCTGAAGCCCGGCAATGGTGGTCGATCGACCGGCTCCGTGACTACCAATGGCAGGAAATTACCCGACTTATTCGTCATGCCCACGCACACACCACATGGTATCGGCGCGTCTTTGAGAAACTTAGCCTAGGCCCAGAGGATGTCCGGACCTTGGCTGATTTTCAACGCCTCCCGCCCCTCGGTAAGGAAGAGATTCGCCAGTCTCGGGACGAAATGGTTGCGACCCAACAGCCCGGCCCGCTCTATGCCGAACGGACCGGCGGATCCACAGGGGTGCCATTACAGTACTTTTACAATCGGGGGAGTTATGAATGGCGCTTGGCGGTTTCGCAACGGGGTTATTCTTGGGCGGGCTGTGAAGATGGCGCGCGCCAATTCTACCTTTGGGGTGAACCGATCGGGACTCCTCCTTGGCCGGCGCGGCTCAAAACCAAGTTGCATAATGCATTCTTGCGTCGGCGCTTGGTCAGTTCCTTCCGGCTGACAACCGACGCGCTGCACCGGTGCGTTGCTGAAATTAATGGCTTCCGTCCGCTCACAATAATTGGCTATACGAACGCCTTGGCCCTGCTGGCGCAGCATATTCTCGACACTCGACCGCTCCGCCATCAACCGACCGGCATTATTACAGCCGCGGAAGGTGTCAATTCACTGCAGCGGGACGTCATCCAACGCGCTTTCGGCGCCCCGGTCTTTGCCTCCTATGGCAGTCGGGAGTTCATGCTCATTGGGATGGAGTGCGACCAGCATAACGGCCTGCACCTCAGTGCGGATAATTTACTGATAGAAACTATTCGACCGGATGGTACGCTGGCTGCACCGGGCGAAGTCGGAGAAATTCTCGTAACTGACCTGCATAATTTCGGCATGCCCCTCATTCGTTACAAGATTGGCGATCTCGGTGTGCTGACCACGCGGGTCTGCTCGTGCGGCCGCGGGCTGCCATTACTCGAACGCGTTGAGGGCCGCGTGCTCGACATGATTCGGACCCCCGATGGCCGCATGTTACCGGGCGAATTCTTTCCGCATTTGATGAAAGAATTTGAATCCGTGCGGCAATTCCAAGTGATCCAAACCAGGCTGGATCGACTACAGATCAAACTGGTTTTGGGCAATGGCAATCCGGTTCCGCGGATCGAACAGGAAGTCCGTCAACGACTCGGGACCAGCATTCAGCTCGACATCCAAGCGGTGGACGAAATTCCGGTCGGCAAGAACGGTAAATTTCGCGTGACCATTTCCGAACTCCCATGAGCGCCTACTCCAAACTCTACCGGCGGGTCTTATGGCCTGGCTATGAGAAACTGCGCGGACGCCACACGCACCAGCTGCTGGCCGAGGCGGAAGTCCGGCAATGGTGGGCGGCTGACAAACTCCGCGACTGGCAACGACAGGAGCTGGCCGCCTTGCTTCGCCACGCTGGCGAAAACTGTCCGTGGTATCAGTTGCATCTCGCGGAGAAGCCAATCCTGACCAAAGCCATCATCCGCGCACACCGAGCCGACTTGCTGGCTAAGAATTATCAAACCAAGGTATTCGTCCATAAGACCGGCGGCTCAACCGGCGAGCCGCTGTCGTTCTATCTAACACGGGAAAGTTACGAATGGCGCAACGCCATGATGTTGCGTGGCTACGGCTGGGCGGGGGCGCACGAGGGCGTGAAACAGTTTTTCCTTTGGAGCGTTGCCGCCGGCACGCAATCGCGGCTGACACAGTGGAAAACTGCCATTCACGACCGATCCATGCGGCGCATGTTTTTTAACAATTTCCGCCTCAGTCGCGCGACGCTACCGGCCTGTCTCGCAGCCCTCAACCAGTTTGCACCTGTCGTTCTCGTCGGTTACACGAGTATGTTGGAGTACCTGGCCCGCTATATTCAGAAACAGGGCGGACTCCGTGTCAAGTTGCGCTCAGTCATCACCGCGGCCGAGGGCATTAACGATGCCCAGCGCCAATTATTCCAAGAAGTTTTCCAAGTTCCGATCTTTGCCTCCTATGGCAGCCGGGAATTTAAACTCATCGCAATGGAATGTGACCGCGGTGGCCTGCATCTCAGCGCCGATAATCTCAGCATTGAAGTGCTTCGCAATGGTCAGCCAGCCCAACCCGGCGAACTTGGTCAATTGATCATCACCGATCTGCACAACTATGGAATGCCATTTATCCGGTATGAAATCGGTGATCTGGCAACCGCGCGCGCTGACACCTGCCCCTGCGGACGGGGCCTGCCATTGCTCGGTGCCGTGCATGGCCGAATTCCGGATACGATTCAAACGCCTGACGGGAAGCTCATCTCCGGCATCTTTTTCCCACACTTACTCAAGGAGTTTGACTGGATCCAACAGTTTCAAGCGATCCAAAAAGAACTCGATCATGTCCAACTCAATCTTGTTGTCCAAGACGAGCGGGCCGCCGAACAGGGCGTGCCGGAACTCCGGCGGGAGGTCTTAGCGGTTCTCGGCGCTGCGGTTCGGCTCGAAGTGCAGTTCGTGGCAGATATTCCGCGCACCGCAACCGGCAAGCATCGTTCAGTAATATCGGAGATTCCGGTCACAATTTGAATACGATTGCCCACGTTGTCACTTGCCTGCAGATTGGCGGACTGGAGCGCGTTGTCGTCAACCTCGTCCACGGCTTTCGCGGGCATGATTACCGTCAGCTCGTCATCTGCCTAGAGGACGGGGGCCCATTCGTAGCCGAAGTCGAGGCGCTTGGCACCGAAGTCATTGTAATCGGTAAAAAACCCGGCCGGAGTTGGTCGACGATTCGCCAGCTCGCGACACTCTTCCGTCAGGAGCGTGTCACGATCGTCCACACGCATAATCCAGCCCCGCACTTTCACGGTGTGCTGGCTGCCGTGCTCGCGGGTGTGCCTGTGCGCGTGCATACAAAACATGGTCGCAATTACCCGCACCTTAAAAAGGCGGTGCTATTGAACCGTATTTTGTCGTGGTTCACTGACGCCATCGTCCCGGTCTCTGACAATGCTGGTGACGTCGCCTTGCATGTTGAAAAGGTCAATCCGCGGAAGATTCGCCGAATTTGGAATGGAGTGGATGTCGGGCTTTACAAGCCAGTGGAGAGTCGAGAGTCGAAAGTCGAGGGTCGGATCCCGCACCCCTCCACGCTTTCTTCACCAACCACAGGGCTAAACCCTCAGCTTTCCACCATCGACCTCCCATCTCCCATCTCCCATCGCCAACTTCTCACCATCGGAACTGTGGCAAGGTTATCACCGGAGAAAGACCAGAAGACCATGCTGCAAGCCTTCAAGTTGGTGTTGGACCAGTGGCCGCAACCAGCCCTCAGCCCTCAACTCTCAACCCTCAACCCCAAGCTACCGTCATCTAACCTCCGACCTCTGACTGCTGACCTCTTGCCTATTCCCCGCCTCGTCATCATCGGCGACGGACCTTGCCTCGCTGAGTTGCAAGCCGCGGCCCAGCGGCTGGGAGTCGCTAGTCACGTGGGCTTACTCGGCGCCCGATCCGACATACCCACTCAACTCTCGACCTTCGATGTTTTTACCCTTTCCTCGATCACCGAGGGAATTTCATTGACGATTCTAGAGGCCATGGCCTGTGGTATTCCGATTGTTGCGAGCGATGTGGGTGGTAACCGCGAGATTGTACAGCCGCCCCTGTGTGGGCTCATTGTGCCGGCGCGTGATCCGCAGGCGCTGGCGGCGGCTTATTTAGAATTGCTTAATGATCCCAATCAGCGAGTCCGGATGGGCAGTGCAGGCTGCCAACGCGTTGGCGACAATTTTAGTTTGCAGACGATGGTTCGACATTATCGCGACTTATACGAGGAGTTGCTGAATAATAAAAGCGTGGGAATCTCGAAATGAGTGACCCGAAGTTTTTAACGGTAATTGCACTCGCTGGCTGGATTTCTTCCGATCAAGTTGGGCCGCGGTCGCGAGCCCGCTGTTCACATCGAAAATAATTGTGATCCGTAGATTTGGAATGTTCCCGATTTCTCGCTAATTTAGCGAACTGTTCGTTGTCTTAGAATACGTATTAGGAGGAAAATGAAACACACAGTACTCGTCACAGGTTCCGCTGGGCTAATCGGTTCGGAGGTCTGCGGGTTCTTTTATCGCGAAGGTTACGAAGTCCACGGCATTGACAATAATCAACGCGCCGTTTTCTTTGGCCCCCAAGGGGACACTCGCTGGAACCTGCAGCGCATTCAGCGACTGCTACCACAGTATGTTCACCACGAATTGGATATTCGCAATCGCACCGGCGTGCAAGAGCTCGTCCAAGCGGTTAAGCCCGAGGTAATCATTCATACCGCTGCTCAACCGTCGCATGACCGGGCCGCCGCCATTCCGTTTGAAGACTTTGACACCAATGCTGTGGGAACATTAAATCTTTTGGAAGCGGCGCGGCGTGTCTGCCCGGAGTCGCCTTTCATTCATATGTCCACTAACAAGGTCTATGGCGACCTTCCGAACACGATTCGCCTGAAGGAATTGGTGACCCGTTGGGACTATGCCGATCCAGCGTACGAGCACGGCATTGCGGAAACCTTTTCGATTGACCAATCGAAGCACTCGCTGTTTGGAGCCTCCAAGGTCGCCGCCGATGTGATGGTGCAGGAGTATGGTCGGTATTTCGGGATGCCGACTTGCTGCCTGCGCGGCGGCTGCCTGACCGGCCCCAACCACAGCGGTGTTGAGTTACACGGTTTCTTGAGTTATCTGATCAAGTGCAATCTAGAAGAGCTCGAGTATAAGGTGTTTGGCTACAAGGGTAAACAAGTCCGCGATAACATTCATTCCGAGGATGTAGCCCGATTTATGTATGCTTTTGCCCAGAAACCACGATGTGGCGAAGTCTACAATTTAGGCGGTGGCAAAGCTAACTCCTGCTCGATTTGGGAAGCGTTCCAGCTAGTGGAAGGCTTGACGGGCAAGAAGTCAGTTTATGCCTATCTAGAGGAGAACCGGATTGGCGATCATATCTGCTATTACAGCGACCTGCGCAAGATGCAGACACATTATCCATCGTGGGACATTACGAGCTCGCTCCCGAAAATCGTTGGGGAAATTGTCAGCGCCCTGCGCTCCCGGCAATGAAAGTTTACATCACTGGTATCTGTGGTTTTGTGGGTAGTTCGATTGCGATTTGGTTGCGCCAGCGAGATGCCAGTCTGAGCATCTCGGGAATGGATAGCTTTATTCGACCGGGCAGTGAAACCAACCGGCTGCGGTTACAGAAGCTGGGGATTACCGTTCGGCATGGTGACATCCGGAACCCAAGCGATTTTGAGGGCCTGACGGCGGTGGACTGGGTCATCGACGCGGCGGCTAATCCAAGTGTCTTGGCGGGGATTGATGGGGCGACCAGTTCGCGGCAGCTTTTGGAACACAACTTGGTTGGCACGATGAATATCCTCGAATTCTGCAAACGAACCAAGGCGGGATTTATTCTGCTGAGCACCAGCCGGGTTTACTCGATACCGGCTTTGGTCGCTTTGCCCTTGGTTGTGAAAGAGAACGCATTTGCACTCAACCTGCTCGACGCCCTCCCGGCCGGTGTCTCAGCGAATGGGATTCAGACCGCATTCTCAACCGAATCGCCAATCTCGCTGTACGGGAGCACCAAACTTGCGTCGGAAATATTAGCGCTGGAGTACGCCGCAACGTTCTCTTTACCGGTCTGGATTAACCGGTGTGGAGTTTTGGCCGGGGCTGGCCAATTTGGCACGGCTGAGCAAGGCATATTCTCCTACTGGGTTCATGCGTGTGCCCAGCGGCGACCACTGCGCTATATTGGGTTTGGCGGATCTGGCCACCAAGTCCGCGATGCGTTGCATCCAGACGACCTAGCCGAACTGCTCTATGCACAAATCACGCGTTCCGGGGCCACTCCGTCCCGGCGCTTCAATGTGGGCGGTGGTCCAGACAATGCAATGTCGCTGCGTCAACTCACCACATGGTGTACTGACCGGTTTGGAACCTTGACGATCGACATGGATCAGCGCCCGCGGCCATTCGACATCCCTTGGTTCATCATGGATAATACATCCGTTACGGCGACATTTTCTTGGTCGCCCAAGCGTAAGCTGACCGCGATTCTTGAGGAGATCGCCAACCACGCCACTACCACCCCAGAGTGGACTGATCTTGTGCGATAAAACTAGGCGACTATCCAACTGCTTCCCATTATATTAGTCAGTGCTTAATTCTGTCGATAATTTACACCAATGACTCCCTCAACCTTAATTCAGCCGAGTACTGCAGTGGCGCTTCAACTACTCAGTATCGTTATCCCGGCGCGGGATGAAGAGGGGTGTATTGCCTCGACGGTTGAGCATCTCCATGTCGAGTTGCGTTTGCACAATATCCCGCATGAAATTATTGTGGTCGATGATGGCAGCCAAGACCGCACTTGGGCCATTTTACAGGAGACTCGCCAACGGATTCCAGAACTGGTACCGGTCCAGAATACCGGTTCCCACGGCTTTGGCCGGGCGATTATCTTAGGCCTGAATCAGTTTCGTGGCGATGCAGTGGTGATTATGATGGCGGATGAGTCCGATGATTGCCGTGATGTGGTTCGGTACTGGGAGTTTCTAAACCAGGGGGATGACGGCGGCTTTGGCAGCCGGTTCATTAAAGGGGGGGGAGTTATTGACTACCCTTGGCTCAAACTCCGGATTAACCGGCTGGCCAATTTCTTTATTCGGCTACTTTTCCATATCAAACTGAATGACACAACGAATGCATTCAAAGCCTACCGCCGTAACGTGATTGAGGGTTGCCGTCCATTTCTTTCACCGCATTTCAACCTCACGGTCGAAATTCCTCTAAAAGCGATTGTTCGTGGGTTCACATGGACCGCGATCCCCATCACTTGGCAAAACCGCCGCACCGGTGAGGCCAAACTGAAGATCAAGGAAATGGGCAGCCGGTATCTGTTCATCTGTCTCTATGTTTGGTTGGAAAAATCCTTCAGCCGTGGAGATTATCAGAGTAAGCTTGTGCAACCCCCAAAAAAGATGCCGCGTTCGAAGGGAGTCGATGCAGCTCAACGCTAAATATTTTGACTGACGGAGTCTGTTCCGTCTGGAAAACCAATGAATCAACGCTTCAGAATTCCGCGTCGTGCCGCATCTGTTTCTCTGCGGGAGTTTTGCAACGCGATTTCAACCCACTAAAATCTCTTGCTGTTGTTTTATGACTCTCTTGGAATCCAATGATGTTTTTATTAAAGTCGTCGGTCCCATTATGCCGAAGTTGAAAGCTGGGGCGCATTTTTATGCTGTCGGGATCGGGAGGACAGGTTAAGTACAACCATAACGCCCTCGGCTGCACAGGCAAGTAAGACGAACTGAAAGTAGATGGAATAGTGCGGTGAGGTCTCGCTAAAAAAAGTGTAGGCTGTTGTGAAGTCAAGAACTAGCAAACTCCACATTACTCGTTCCGGCGCCGCGGATCGAAGAAACCGCCAACAGCCAATCGCTGCCAGCAGCAAGACGACCGGAGCGAAAACTAATCGCGCTGCTTTAAATACCGCCGCCCAGTGTGCCTGGCCTGCTTCGCTAAATTTCCCTTCAATATCGCCGGACGATCCCAACTGGAACAATTTAATGGCTTTGACAAGCGGCAGTCGTACCAGTGCGTCAAAGGGATGTTCTTGGATTTGCTGTTGGATGTAGCCAAGCATAACTTTTTTCTTCAGCGCCGGCGGCGTCTGGCTGTCAAGAACCTCGACAGGAAGATAAAATTCTCCCCACGTAACAAGATTCCAGCCAATTGCCATGTGCATGATGAAACCTGAGTTGAGCTTGCCAATATCCCGTTTCGCTAGCCAAGCATCTGCGACTTTAGAAAATGGCACCATCATCGCAACGGGTAGAATCAACGTAAGTAAGACAAGCCGGAAAATCGATCGTGAGTTCTTCTGTTGCCAAGCTGCGTAGGCCAAAGTGATTATCAATAGTGAGATCACGACAAAATCGAGTCCGCGCTGCAAATGCAGCAAGAATAATGTCAGGCCGAGTAAGATTGACATCAGCAATTCGAGCCTCAACTGAGTCGACGTATTCCCACGCAGGAAAAACCGTAAGAAAGCCAGCGCAGTAAGCAGGAGCAGTAGGCCTTGGCACCGGTAGCCATACTCAAGAACGCTCCAGTAGAACACTGGCGATATGGCCGCCAGCGCGAGCGGGATTAGCGGCCGAGTGACTAAGCCGCGGGTGAGACCGTAAATCGCCGCTAGCAGTGCAGTCGAAAGCACGCAATTAAAAACTTGGGTCGCAAAAACAAAGTGCGTCGGAAATAGTACGCGCAGTGGATAGAGAAACGGCCACGCCCGTCCCGACCAGACCGGATAATCATGGACCTCACGACTCAGCTGTTGGAGTGCTGCATCGCCTCCTGAAGCCCAGCGATCCACGAATTGCATGAGGTAAACCCGATCCCCACTTTGCGGGAAGTGCGACCAGACCATCACGCACAGGAGCTTTAGCAGAAAAGTTAGGGCAAGCGTCCAGCCGACGAGCTTCCGTTCAGAGGCATCGGAGTGCGGCTGTGCGCAGAAAAACACCAGCGCCGCAAATCCAACGGCATAAACAGTCAGGCTAACCCATCCGATAAGGCCGAGGTGGGCGAAATGTTTCAGCAGAAATTGCCAAACAGAGGCAATTGCAGAGATCGTCAACAGCGTTGCCAAAATAGCAGCTATCGATCCACGGAAGAATTTCTTCGGTAAACCCAAGGGAATCGGTGGTGTGGTCAATTGCATTTTTTCCTCTTCGCAATGCATGTTATGCGGCTAGCGACACCATTCAAGTACAATATTAAGTGACGGGAAGTCAGTAATAACTTAATACTTATGTCCAGTCAAATTTGTCCTATTCCCGATGAACGTTCTCTTTATTTCTAACCTCTATCCGAACTCGCTGGAACCGTCGCGGGGCGTGTTCAATGAGTACCAAATTCTGCATCTCACGCAGCGCTGCCCAGTCAAAGTCATCGCGCCCATCGCTTGGTTCCCGATTCGTGGCCGGTACGCACCGGTCGGACGGCTGCCGGACCGGGAGATTCTCGCCGGGATTGATGTGCACCACCCGCGGCATTTTTATTTCCCGAAAGTGGGCCGCTATTTCAACGCCGGTCTATACTCCCGCGGCACCGCCTCAACAGTCACCGCAATTCACAAGGAATTTCCTTTCGATGTCATCTTTGCCAACTGGACCTACCCCGATGCGTGCGGCGTGGCGCGTTTGGCCGCGCAGTTCAAAGTGCCGTTCGTGGTCTCCGTGTCCGGTTCGGATGCGCATCTGTATTTGGAAATGCGCGACCGGGTGCGCCAAATTCTCCAGATGTTCGATCGGGCGGCGGCGATCACGACGCGGAGTGCGGACTTGCGCAACATGCTCCTCGCTCATGCTGTCAACCCGCGCAAAGTTCATGTCGTCTACAATGGAGTTGACAACCGGCGGTTCCGATCGGAATCGCGGTCAGCAGCGCGACAACAGCTGGGTTGGCATCCCACAGAGCAGGTCGTTTTGTTCGTCGGCCGGCTTTCGCCCGAAAAAGGCGCCGATACTTTGTTGCGGGCTTTCGCCCATGCGCGCCGGTATTACGAACTCGCCGCGCATCTCATCATTGTTGGCGACGGCCCCGAACGACGTCAATTGACGCAATTAGCGATCGAGTTGGGCTTGACCGGTAGTCGTTTGGCTTGGGCCGGGTGGAAGAAACCGGAAGAAATCAGCCAGTACTTTAACGCGGCGGATGTACTCTGTCTACCGAGCCAAAACGAAGGGGTCGCCAACGTGGTTTTGGAAGCGTTTGCGTGTGGCTTACCCGTCGTGGCAACGGCAGTCGGCGGGATTCCCGAAGTGATGACGGAGGAGACTGGCATCTTAGCCGCCCCCGCTGTTCCAGAATCGTTGGCGCATGGCCTTCATCAGGCATTGCAGCGGGTCTGGGATGCAGACCGGATCCGCCAACATGCGATGCGCTTCAACTGGCAGGCCAATGCTGAGCAAATGGAAGCGATCTTAAAAGAAGCTGTCGTCAATTATCCGCGAGAAAGTCATTGAATTCCGCTGGCGGTTCGAAGACTGTCCGATCCAGCGTGTTGGGAGAGCTCAGGTCGCCTTGCGTGGTTTGCCGGTCTGAACGGATGAATTAATATGTGTGGCATTGCCGGTATTATTAACGTGGCGCGTGCGCAGCCGGTCGAACCGGAAATGCTGCACGCCATGATGCGTAGCTTGGTGCACCGCGGTCCGGACGACAGCGGCGAGTACCGCCGCGGCAACGTCGGCTTCGGCTTTCGCCGATTGAGCATTATCGATGTGGCCGGCGGTCACCAGCCGTTGGCCAACGAAGACGACAGCATCTGGATTGTCTTCAATGGCGAAATTTACAATTTCCCAGAACTCTTCCAGGAATTGCGAGCGCGGGGCCACGTTTTCAAAACGCGCTCCGATACCGAGGCCATCGTCCACGCTTACGAGGAATGGGGGCCGGAGTGCGTCCAGCATTTGCGCGGGATGTTTGCGTTTGCAATCCACGACCAACACCAAGACTTGATTTTCGCCGCCCGCGACCGGTTTGGCATCAAGCCGTTCTATTACGCGTTTGACGGTCGGACATTCCTCTTCGCGTCAGAATTAAAACCAATTCTGACGACTGGACTGGTGCCGGCACGGTTGGATCCAGAGACAGTGGAAAGCTTTGTATCGATCGGCTACGTGCCTGGTCCGCGCACTCTGGTAGCCGGTATTCAGCACTTACAGCCGGCGCACACACTGCTGTTCCAGGGGGGGCACCTCCGGGTCCAACGCTATTGGGATTACAACCAAGCCACCGCCAGTCAGGCTACCGAGGCCGATCTGCTCCGGCAACTCGACGAAAAGTTGCGTGAGTCAATCAAGATGCATCTGCTGAGCGACGTGCCGCTCGGCGTATTTCTCAGCGGGGGGCTTGACTCCAGCAGTATTGTCGCCCTGATGCGGGACGCCGGTTGTGACAAAATTCGGACGTTCTCGGTTGGCTACGCGGATGCACCGGCTATCAGCGAACTAGAGTACGCGCGACAAATCGCGACGCATTATCAGACCGACCACCAAGAATTCATCCTTAAATCCGGTAACTTCATGCAGTCACTGGCAGACATGACTAATCAGTTTGGCGAGCCGATCGTCGAGGCTCCCGGCATTGCACTCTACCAGATCGCCAAGGCCGCCAAATCCACCGTCACCGTCGCCTTGTCCGGCGAGGGCGCCGATGAAATATTTGCGGGCTATGGACTGTACGACACGTTTGCCAAGTTCCAGCGTGATCGACATTATTGGCGCGCTCTCCTGCCGTTCGTCAACCGTCTGCGCCCCCGAATCCGGAGTGAAAAGATTCGTAAATATCTCGACTGGTTTACGACGGACATCCCGCTCGCCTATCGCGGAACCTCGTACGATGTCACTTCGAGCATCCGCCAAGATCTTTTTAATGGCGATTTCATTAATCGGCAAGGCACCTATCTCGCCGAAACTTTTCACGACCACTTCCGGCGGGTCACCTATAATAACACGCTGAATCAATTGACCTACGTTGACGCGCAAACGTGGCTGGTGGACGACATCCTCGCCAAGAGCGACCGCATGACGATGGCCGCTTCCATCGAATGCCGGGTTCCCTTCCTCGACCACGAGCTGGTCGAGTTTGCTGCAACTTTACCGAACAATCTAAAAATCCGCCGTGGGATCGGTAAGTATGGCTTTAAAAAGATCATGGAGCCACGCCTGCCGCGCAATATTATTTACCGTAAAAAAGTTGGTTTCGCGATCCCGTTGCGCCAATGGTTTCAGCGTGATCTTTTTGCTGCTGTCGAAGGGATGCTCACCAGTACGCGATTTCGCCAGCGTGGCTATTTTAACCCAGCCTATGTCGACCGGGTCCTCTGCGATCACAAAGCCGGCCGAACCGATTACAGTCGCCGGCTGCTCACCTTTTACATGTTCGAACTCTGGCATCAGAGCTTCCTCGACGTTCCACCAACGCCCAGAGCCAGTCCGATTAGTGTGGGAGCGTAACGATGAACGAAAGGCTTAAGACGTTAAACTTCTGCTGAAGGAGATGGGAGTTTGGAGGTGGGAGATCGGAGACCAAAGACCAGGGACTAAGGACTTTAGACTTTGGACTAATGACCAAGGACTCTGGCCCCAGGCCGCCTCAACTCCCAACTCCAGTCTTCAGTCTAACGTCTCGCGTCCAAAGTCTATAGTCTTCCATACCCCAATGCCTCCCCCCGCTGATATTATCGCATTTTGTAAGGATTGGACCGAGCCGGCGACCAGCGTCAATCATGTCATGGCCGAGCTGGCCAAACGCCACCGCGTGCTCTGGATCAACTCCATGGCCATGCGCAACGCCAATCTCGCCTCGGCGCACGACTTAAAAAAGATCTTTCGGAAATTCCACAGCTGGTTTCGCGGCACGCAAATTGTCCATGAACACTTGCGCACGGTTACACCGGTCTCCATTCCATTGCCGAAATACCGGCTCGTGCAGCGGCTGAACCAATTTCTCGTGCGGGTCTGCATCCGCCGCGCTGCCAAGCAGTGGGGGTTTACATCCCCGCAACTATGGATTTTCCCGCCGAACTCGGTGGACTTCATCGGCGCTTTCGGCGAATCATTGGTTGTGTATTACTGCGTGGATGACTGGTCTGGATTTTCCTATCTCAACGCCGGATTTATGGTCGCCAAGGAAAAAGAACTACTCGCCAAGGCCGCCGTTGTCTTCGTCACTGCTCGCAAGCTGCTGGCCGACAAACAAGCGTTCCACCCACGCGTCCATCTCATCCCACACGGCGTTAACTTTGATATGTTCGCCAAAGCTCTTTCACCCGAGTTACCCATCCCCGCTGATTTGCAGGTAATCCGCGCTAAGAGTCTCGCGTCTAAAGTCTCTGGTCTACAGTCTCCCACCATCGGTTTCTACGGTAATCTTTACGATTGGGTCGACCAGGACCTCATTGCCAGGATCGCGGCACAGCGGCCCCACTGGTCGGTGGTCCTGATCGGTAAAATTATGTCGGATATTACCACTCTGCAGCAATGCCCGAACATCCACATTCTGGGGCCACGCCCGTACGCTGACTTGCCGGCCTATTGTAAGGGCTTTGATGTCGGCCTCATTCCGTACAAAACTGCCGACCCGCGCATGCAATCGGTCAATCCCCTTAAACTGCGCGAATATCTCGCCGCCGGTTTGCCCGTCGTTTCCGTCGACTTACCGGAAGTCCGGGGTGCGTCCGACGACGTTTTCATTGCGCAGAATGTTCCCGACTTTATTTTGCAAATTGAAACCGCACTGACTCGGAACTCTGCGGCGGACCGGCAACGCCGTAGTCACACCATGCTAACCGAGACCTGGACTGCCCGCGTTGCGACCATCGAACATCAGCTCGCTGATTTACCGGAGGTGGTGCGTGTTTGATCTGATCCGCGAAGATCTCCGCGCCAAGGCTCGCTGGTGTTGTGGTAGTGACATCCCCCGGCATGTCCTGCGCGTTATTGTCTGGGATGGCACCTTTGCCACGATGTTTTACCGCGCCTCACAGTTCTGTTACCGGCATCACCTCGGTCTGCTGGGCGCGATTCTGAACCAACTCAACCCGATTCTCACACACGCTGTCATTGGCCGGCGCGCTGAATTTGGCCCTGGCTTGATCGTCATGCACAGCATCGGGCTGGTTGTGAATACTGGCGTCCGCGCCGGCACCCATTGCACGATCGAAAATGGTGTTACCATCGGCGCTGAGAAAGGCCGTGCGCCGGTACTTGGTAATCACGTTTACATTGGCTCGGGTGCGCGTATCATCGGTGGTGTCACAGTCGGTAATCACGTTCGGATTGGTGCTAATGCTGTTGTCATAAAGGATGTCCCTGATTACGCAACGGTTGTAGGCATTCCTGCGCGCGTGGTTCGTATTTCGAATCAGCAGCTAATTGAGAACGGCGGAACGGAATCACAATGAAAGGATCTAAGATGAATTCAGAAGTCGAGAAACAGCTGTCTCCGGAGGCTAGGGCTGCTCGTGAAAAGCAGTTTTTTGATGTTGAATACCGGAAATACGAGACGCTTGATCTAAGCATAAATCCACGCATGTTGGCTAAATATTCCCAACCATCTGACATGTCTGATTGGCTGCAGAAATCGGCGGTTTTATCAGGAAGTTTCACCGGTCGAAAATTGCTGGAGTATGGCTGCGGCCTCGGAGAGGAAGCGACTTATTTTGCAGTCTTGGGAGCTGACGTGTGCGCGATTGATGTTTCTGAAACGGCCATCACTTTAGCCACCAAACGCGCGCGCCATAATGGAGTTGCTGCTCAAATTCGATTTCTTCAGGTGAACGGAGAACGACTCGACTTTCCTGACAATTACTTCGATTTAGTTCATGGGTTGGGAATCCTTCATCATGTGACACTCACTGCACTGCCGGAGGTTCATCGTGTTCTCAAACCCGGCGGCCGCGCGGTCTTCCTCGAACATATGGGGGGCTCCCGTCATCTTGTTCCAGCTCTCCAGCGGATGTTTGGAAGTGCGTCGAAAGATGTGGCCTCTGAGGATGAAAAACCACTCGATTATAATGATGTTTATCAAGCCGGTAAAACCTTTGCCAAGTGTGAGGTTTACCCTTACCACTTGCTCTTTAGACTCCGCCGGCTCTTACCCGCTCGTCTGCATGGACCTCTGCGTAAAATGGATTACTATCTGCTGCGTCTTTGTCCAGTCCTGAAACGCTACGCTGGCGGTGCGATTATCGTACTAATCAAGTAACGCGGCTTAATCTGAGACTTTGAACCTCAAATCAAAGACGTGGTTGCTGTTACTCAGCTGATCTTCTTATGAGTTATCAATTTAGAGTCGGCCTCATCGGAGCCGGATATGTCAGCCAGTTCCATATCAAAGCGCTCCAGCGGTTACCGAATATTCAGCTTGTCGGGATCTGCGATTTGGATGCCGGGCGGGTTCAGACCATCGCTAAGGCGGCTAATTGCCAAGTATTCACAGCGCCACAGCAACTCTTCGAAGCCGGTGTCGATGTTATCCATATTCTTACCCCGCCGTCCACGCACGCAGCGTTGACGATTCAAGCGCTCGAACACGGCTGCCACGTCCTCGTCGAGAAACCACTCGCAACCAGCGTCGAAGATTGTGACCGGATTGCCGCTGCGGCGGCCACCGCGAACCGCGTGGTGTGCGTTAATCACTCGCTGCTGCGCGATCCGTTCGTGCAGCGGGCTTTGGCAATGGTTCGGGCGGGTGCGGTCGGTCAGATTCTAGCCGTTGATTATTTCCGCAGTTCTGATTATCCGCCTTACCTTGGAGGCCCTTTGCCGCCACAATATCGGGAGGGCGGCTATCCGTTTCGCGACCTCGGTGTCCACGCGCTGTATTTGATGCAAGCCTTCCTCGGTAACATTGAAGATGTGCAAGCCCAATTCCGAAATGCCGGACGGTTGAGTGTGGATCCAAACATTCGGTACGACGAATGGCGAGCGCTCGTTCGTTGCGCAAACGGGACAGGTCAGATTCAACTGTCGTGGAATGTGAAGCCAATTCAGAATCAGCTTTTTATCCAGGGTACCCGCGGCACATTGCGAGTGGATTTGTTTTCAATGTTTATTGCGCACCGCCAGAATACGCCCCTGCCAAAGGCTCTGGAGCGGGCCGCTAATGCGCTCGGGGAAGGACGCACAATTTGTACCCAAGTTACCAGTAATGTCCTGCGCTTCCTGCGCGGCAAACTGCTGCCGTATCATGGGCTCCAGATGTTGGTGGCGGACTTTTACAAAAACCTCAGTGCGGCTGCACCGCAGCCACCGGTGCGCCTCGCCGACGCTCGACAGGTTGTGGATTGGACGGAACGCACCGCCCGACCGGCCGACGAAGCGAAACGCCAGTGGCAGGCCCAATTCCCAACGAACCTAACGGCGCCGGTGTTAGTGACTGGCGCCGGCGGATTCATTGGTCAGCATCTGTTGAAACAGCTTCTTCAACAACATGACCGGGTCCGCGTCCTCGTGCGCCGCGTTCCCGCTTCTCAACTGACCTCTGACCTCCGACCTCTGACCGCTAGCTTGTCCGCCGGTCTCCAATCTCCCAACTCCCAACTCCCATCTCCAACCTCCAACCCCATCGAATTTGTTATCGGTGATCTCGGTGACCCCGAAGCTGTCGACCGTGCAGTGGCGGGGACGAAAATTGTCTATCACCTCGGCGCGGCCATGAGCGGGAGCCGGGAAGATTTCGAACGGGGTACAGTGGTTGGCACGCGCAACATTATTGCCAGCATGCGCCAGCACCATGTTCAGCGGTTGGTTTATGTCAGTTCGTTGAGCGTGCTCCACGCCGCTGCTGCTAAACCGGGTGTGGTGATGCGGGAGGATTGGCCGCTAGAGCCCCGGGCGGACGAACGTGGCGCGTATACACAGACCAAACTGGCGGCCGAGCAATTAGTCCGTCAGGCCACGGATTTACAATCGGTGATTCTGCGCCCCGGTCAGGTCTTCGGTCCTGGTGCGCCGGTCCTCACCGGTGCTGTTGCGCGCCAGGTTAAAGGTCGATTTGTAATTTTAGGCGACGGGCAGCTCGTATTACCGCTGGTGTACGTTGCTGATGTGGTGGATGCAATCCTGTTCGCAGCCAAGCAGGAGGCCGGACTATTCCACATTGTGGACACAAGTCACATTACGCAAGAGCAACTCACCCGGCGAGTGGCTGGGGACAATGCCAAGATTGTGAAGATCCCGTTGCCGGTGGTGACACTTTTGGCTTTGGGAGTTGAATTGTTGGGAAAACTCTTAAAGCGGAGCGTGCCCTTGACGCGCTATCGTCTGAAGTCAGCTCTGGCCCCAATTGCCTTCGATTGTTCAGCAGCTGAAAAAAGCCTTGGCTGGAAACCGCGCATTGGTGTCAAAGAGGGGCTGAAACGAACACTAGCCTGTGGACTTTAGGCCTTGGCAGGCTGTTGAATAAAGCCCAACCTCGGAATGCAGATTCGGAAGTAGTTGGTAGGGCGTGACCGCCGGGCGCGCCGTTCGGTCCTCTGGTATCATTGATGATTCGCGGACGGCCAGCATTAGGTTGGTGGCAGTATCAGATGCTCACGGGCAGACCGCCAACCCACATCATCCGTGACATCTACGCAATCGGCGGTTAACAATTGATTTCCATGCATGTTCCCTTACTTGATTTAAAATTACAATACGCCGCCTTGCAGGCTGACTTGGAGGCCGCTGTGCTGCAGGTCATGCGCGAAACGCGCTATATCCTCGGCCCGGAAGTTTCTGAACTCGAAGCTGGACTTGTAAAATATACCGGTGCGAAACATGCCATTGCGTGTTCGTCTGGATCGGATGCGTTGTTGCTGGCATTGCTGGCGCTGGATATCGGCGCCGGTGATGAAGTCATCACGACACCATTCACATTCTTTGCCACAGCGGGAGCAATTGCCCGGTTAGGCGCGAAGCCGGTATTTGTGGACATCGAGCCTAAGACTTTCAACATCAACCCCGCCGGTATCGCTGCCAAAATCACCAACCGAACGAAGGCCATCTTACCGGTGCATTTGTTTGGCCAATGCGCTGACATGGATGCGCTGCTGCAGTTTGGTTTACCAGTCATCGAAGACGCAGCGCAAGCCATCGGCGCGAAACACAAAGGCCGCCACGCCGGCACAATGGGTGCCATTGGAACGCTCAGTTTTTTCCCCACCAAGAACCTCGGCGGCGCCGGTGACGGCGGAGCGTTAACCACCAACGACGATAAGTTAGCGACACGCTTAAAGTCATTGCGCGTTCACGGTTCGGAGCGCCGGTATTACCACGATGAGGTTGGTCTCAACGGACGGCTGGATACCTTGCAGGCAGCGGTTTTGCTGGTGAAGCTCCGGCATCTGGATGCGTGGACCAAGTCTCGGCAAGATCACGCGGCGCAATATAACCGGCGCTTGGGCGGCGTGGTTGAAACGCCGTGGTGTCACCCAGATTGCACACACGTCTACAACCAGTACACGATTCGCACGTCGCGCCGGGAGGCATTGCGTGAACACTTAACCAAAGCGGGAATTGGTTCGGAAATTTATTATCCGTTGCCGTTGCACTTGCAGCAATGTTTCCAGTATCTCGGCCACACGGTTGGTGCATTTCCGGAAACGGAACGAGCGGCCGCCGAGGTATTGTCGCTGCCGGTTTATCCGGAGCTATCCGAACAACAACTGGATGCAGTTTGTGATGCGGTATTGAGATTTATATGAAAAAAGCATTGATTACAGGAATCACCGGCCAAGACGGGTCGTACTTGGCGGAGTTGTTATTAAGCAAAGGCTACGAGGTCCACGGCATTATCCGCCGCGCTTCCACCTTCAATACGGAGCGGTTGGATCATTTGTATCAAGACGCCCATGGCCCCGGCGTCCGCCTATTCTTGCACTATGGCGATTTGAGCGATTCGGTGAACTTGGTCAAGTTGCTCTATGAGTTGAAGCCCGACGAGATTTATCACTTGGCAGCGCAAAGCCATGTCCGCGTCAGCTTCGACATCCCGGAATACACGTCGGACATTACCGGTGTCGGCACGATCCGGATTTTGGAAGCGATCCGGGAAACGGGTGTGCAGTCGCGATTTTACCAGGCCTCGTCGAGCGAGATGTATGGGCTCGTCGCCGAGATTCCCCAGAAGGAAACGACCCCGTTTCACCCGCGCAGTCCGTATGGCTGTGCGAAAGTATTTGCGTACTGGACCACGGTCAACTACCGGGAGAGCTACGGTCTGCATGCCTCGAACGGCATCCTGTTCAATCACGAATCTCCCCGGCGCGGCGAGACGTTTGTGACGCGCAAAATCACGCGCGCGGTCGCCTACATCAAGGCCGGGTTGCAAGACAAGCTTTACCTAGGCAACCTCGATTCAAAACGCGACTGGGGCTACGCGAAAGAATACGTGGAAGCCATGTGGTTGATGTTGCAGCAGGACAAACCGGATGATTACGTCATCGCCACCGGCGAGACACATACGATTCAAGAATTCTGCGAGATTGCCTTCAGTCGTGCCGGATTGGACTGGCAGAAATACGTGAACTTTGACAAGCGCTACTTGCGACCCGCCGAGGTTGACATTCTGATTGGCGACGGTGCGAAAGCCAAACGGGTATTAGGTTGGGAACCAAAGACTAAATTCAAACAACTCGCTGAGTTAATGGTGGACGCGGACATCCAACTACTCACTGATAAACTAGGCGGCAAGGTCGCTCGGGTGACGGCATGAGTTTCTGGACCGAGCAACGCGTCATCGTGACCGGTGGCGCCGGATTTCTCGGCTCGCACGTCGTCGAAGCCTTGCGGACTCGCGGCTGCCAGAATGTCTTCGTGCCGCGCAGCAAGGAATACGACCTGCGCAACCGGCAAGCCATCCAGCGTTTATTAGAAACCAGCCGGCCAACTATGGTAATTCATCTGGCAGCCGTAGTTGGTGGCATTGGCGCGAACCGGGAACATCCCGGCCAGTTTTTCTATGAAAATGCCATCATGGGCATTGAGTTGATCGAACAAGCCCGGCAATTTAACATCCCAAAAGTCGTCGTCGCCGGCACAATCTGCGCCTACCCTAAGTTCACTCCGGTACCATTTAAGGAAGATGATTTATGGACCGGTTATCCTGAGGAAACCAATGCGCCATACGGTATTGCCAAAAAAGCACTCCTAGTCCAATGCCAAGCATACCGGCAAGAGTACGGCATGAACGCCATCTTCCTGTTGCCGGTCAACCTCTATGGACCACGGGACAACTTTGCCCCGTCATCGTCGCACGTCATCCCAGCCTTGATAAAGAAATGCGTGGACGCACGTGATACCGGCGCTAAATCAATTGATTGTTGGGGCACCGGCACGGCCACGCGTGAATTTCTCTACGTTGAGGATGCCGCCAGTGGGATTGTGCTGGCAGCCGAACACTATAACAAACCTGCCCCGGTCAACCTCGGTGCCGGTCAGGAGATTTCGATCAGGTCGCTCGTCGAGCTCATCGTGAAGCTGACGAATTATCGCGGCGAAATCTACTGGGACACTACAAAGCCTGATGGTCAACCACGTCGCTGCCTAGACACAACACGAGCCGAGCGTGAGTTCGACTTCCGTGCTGGCACACCCTTTGAAGACGGGCTACGACGGACCATTACTTGGTACGAACAACATCGACGGTAAAATGTATTTTTTATTTTTCACCTCCGGCACCTTGCTGGTGTATACTTACGTCGGCTACTTCCTAACAGTATTACTACTCGGACCGGTGGTGCGCCGGTTGCGACGACATCATCTGGCTGACGAAAAGCACACACCATTTGTCTCGATGATCATTTCTTTGCATAACGAGGAAAAACTCATTACGCAGCGCATCGAGAACTTTGAAGCTCTAGATTACCCGGCGGATCGGTGCGAGCTACTGTTGGGTGATGATTGTTCAAACGACCACACCCGGGAACTGATCCGTGAGCGCATGAGGCACAATCCGCGCATTCGTTTTTTTCCGTTTGACACACATCAAGGCAAGACTGCCGTTATCAATATACTCGTCCCCCAAGCCAAAGGCGAGATTATCGCATTTACTGACGCCAATACGTTCTACGCCACTGATTCCATGCGCAAAATGTGCCAACACTTTGTCGATCAAAAGATCGGCTCAGTGAGCGGACGCCTGATCCTCAAAAGTGCGACCGGCATGAACACCGACGACGATTATTGGAAGTACGAAACGCTACTCAAACAATTGGAAAGCCAGCTCGGCGTGGTGCTAGGCGCCAACGGCGGCATCTACACATTGCGCAAGGAATTATTCCGTCCGCTCAAGTCAGATGTAATTCAGATCGACGATTTCATTTGGCCGGTCAGCGTTTATGAACGCGGCTACGAAGGCATTTACGAACCTGCTGCCATTGCCAATGAAGAAGCATCCCCGTACATTGAAGCTGAATTCCGTCGCAAAGTTCGGATCGGCACTGGGGATTACCGAGCGCTAATCGAATGCCATAAACTATTGTTACCATGGAAAGGGTGGATTGCATTTGCTTTTTGGTCACACAAGGTTTTGCGCTGGTTTGCGCCATTTCTGTTAATCACACTCTTGGTTACGAACGCTTTTCTGCTCGAGTACCGGTGGTTGTTCTTCGCCCAATGCGCCGGCTACCTCGCAGCCGGTCTCGGCATGTTTTTTTCCCGCCAGCACCATCTCCCTGCCAAAGTGTTGCGCGTGCCGTATTACTTCGTCGGAAGCAACGTCGCCCTGCTCATCGGCTTCTATAAGTGCGTGACCGGACGGCAAAAAGCGACTTGGACTCAAAAAGCGCACCGGGCTGCATAGTCCCGCGCTGACCTGGTCAGCGCACCCATTCGCCGATTAGACTGGTGATTTTGCCTTCCAAACTGGCCGAAGTCGTCTACAGTAGGACTAGATGAATCTGGAGACACGATTGCGATGAGTCAGAAACGCTTCACCGAGCGACAAATCGAAATTCGGAACGCGTTGACCCGTTTACAGGAGGCCGTGGCCCAACCGGAGACGCCGATTTTGCGAGATGCGGTCATTCAACGATTCGAATTTACCTTTGAACTTGCTTGGAAAACGCTGCAACTTTACTTAGAGCATCGCGGGTTGGAGTGTGGGAGTCCGCGCGCGACAATAAAAAAATCTTTTTCCGAAGGGGTCATCCCCACCTTGGAAGAAGCGGATGTCTGGCTCCAGATGCTTGACGATCGGAACCTGACAAGCCATGCGGACGATGAAGAACTCGCGCAACGCATCTATCAACACATTGTCCAGACCTATACGCCGCTTTTGAAACGGATGGCCGAACGAGTGCAGGCCCTGAGTTGGGATTAAGCCGATGAACCTCCGAATCAAAGAGCTCAATCTCCTCCAGACCACGTTCCACCGTTTTCCAGTAGTTCGAGAAGTCAGGGTCTTTGGCTCGCGCGCGACCGATACCGCCCGGCGGACTTCCGATCTCGACCTCGCGGTCTCCGCCCCCGATGCCACACCCGGAGAATGGGCCGACATTTGTGAGGCCCTAGAAAACGCGCCCCTGATTTACGAACTGGACGTGGTCCGTCCGGAGCGAACGCTTAATCCGCGCCTCAAGGCGAAAATCGAAAGCGAAGGCGTTGTCATCTATCCTGAACCGCAGGTTTTGTAACAACGACCCGGCGCCGTCTGCCTGAAGTCGACACTTGAGGCCTTCCGGTCTGAGACGTCAATT
>JBAWWR010000020.1:0-26496 GCA_037146675.1 Verrucomicrobiota bacterium
ATGTCTTATCCACGCCGCCAGCGTTCGTTCTGAGCCAGAATCAAACTCTCCGTAAAAGAATTTTTCAGACCTTCGCAGACCTGATCGTTCTCACGTTGAGCTCACCTCGAATCACTTCGAGGTCGATCAACCATAGGCTCACGGTTGATCTGTTATACTTCACTCATAGTTTCTCCGATTTGCATCGGATAAACGTGGGCTCTCACGCATCGCACATTTCAATTCTCAAAGAACAAGACGCGCCACCATCAGGTGACGCGCAACAATCTGCTTTCAGTTGATCAACACTCAACCAATTGGCTGAACGCTGATGACTAACTGCTGACTGTCTTCATCAAACCTTAGGTAAAACCTGCGTCTTAATTTCCGGTTTCTGATCCGAAAGAACGTTTGTACAACACTCGCAATACTGTCTCTGTTTACTCGCTCAACCGTCTACTGTCAAGCCCTTCTTTCGAAACCTTATTTCCCGAAGGGACGTGCAAATTAGCCGGTGGCACCGCGGAATGCAATAACTATTTTGAATAAATTTATATCATCGCAAAAGCCCTGTGTTTATTGGTGTTTTTTGAGTTGCTGCGCCGGTGGTTTTCTTTATACTTACTTGCATGTCCGCACAATTTCACACTATTTCTATCCTAATTCCCGTGTTCAATGAAGTCAGGACCATCGACGAAATCATCCGCCGTGTTCGCGCTGCCGACACCGGTGCTCTCGCCAAAGAGATTATTATTGTTGATGACGCATCTACCGATGGCACAGATAAAACCCTCAATCGTTTTTCTGGCGACACGGATATCAAGCTTTATGCCCACCCGGTTAATCGCGGCAAAGGCGCCGCTATTCGCACTTGTATCCAACACGCTACCGGCGACATTCTACTTATCCAAGACGCTGATCTTGAATATGATCCAACTGACTATCCGAAACTAATCAAGCCCATAGTTGATGGGCGTGCGGATGTCGTCTATGGATCGCGTTTTGCCGGTGGCACGCATCGTGTCCTGCTGTTTTGGCACTATATGGCCAACCGGTTCCTCACGCTCCTGTCCAATCTGCTTTGCAATCTCAACCTCACCGATATGGAAACCTGCTATAAAATTTTCCGCCGAGAGTGTGTTCAAGACTTAAAGTTGACGGCTGAGCGTTTCGGTATCGAGCCAGAATTAACTGCGAAGCTCGCACGTCGCCGGTATCGCTTCTACGAGACTGACATTAGCTACGCCGGTCGCGACTACTCCGAGGGTAAAAAAATCGGTTGGAAAGACGGCATTGCCGCCCTCTGGTTTATTGTTCGCTACCGGTTTTTTGATTGAGCCGCGCGATTCCTGTCGGCCCATAGCCACCCTGTAAATATGGCTCCGGTACAATTTTCCGGTCGTCAATCTCGTGAAGTACCTGGTCAAAAATATCCCACGATGCCGCTAATTCGTCCGCGCGAATAAACAGACTCCGCTCGCCTGCCACCACGTCCAGCAACAACGATTCGTACGCTTCCGGAATCACCCCGGCAAACGCCGTCCGGTACCGCAAATTCAACTCCGACGCTTCCAACTGCATCTTCAAGCCGGGCGCCTTGTTGACTACGCGCAGAAAAATCGCTTCATCCGGCTGGATGCGAATCACCAGTTCGTTCGCCGGCAACTCATGGGCAAAAATATTGCGAGGCACATCGTGAAACTGGATGCAAATCTCCGCCAGTTGTTCGTCCAATGCTTTGCCACATTCGAGGACAAACGGCACGCCTTTCCAACGGGAATTGTTCACGCGCAAAACCGCTGCCGCATAAGTCGGAGTCCGCGAGTCAGGCGCAACCCCAGTTTCATGCCGGTAAGATTTTCTTCCGGCAGCGTCTCCGTCTGTCGCAACATATTGGCCGAGCACCAAATCTGCCAATTCCACCGGCCGCACGGCACGCAACACTTGCACCTTTTCATCGCGAATCGGCGTCGCCGCAAAACTGTCGGGGCGCTCCATCGCGATTAACGCAAGCATCTGCATCAAATGGTTTTGCATCACATCGCGGATGATGCCAACACCGTCGAAATAACCGGCGCGATTGCCGATGTCGAGCGTCTCCTTCCAAACAATCCGCACTTGCCGAATAAAATCACGATTCCAGAGCGGCTCGAAAATCCGGTTAGCAAACCGCAGCACCAGCAAATTCTGGATTACTTCTTTGCCAAGGTAATGATCAATCCGGTAGGTCTGCTCGTTGGTGAACACTTTCCCAAATTCCGCCACCAGCTCATCGGAACTGGCCCGGTCGCGCCCAAACGGTTTTTCAATGACGATGCGCGTCCAGCTTTCTGCGTCATCGCAGGTCATCAATCCGGAATTGCCGATGGCACGCGCGACATCCAGAAAAACTGATGGCGGTGTGGCGAGATAAAACAACCGGTTGCCGGCCAGTCCGCCGGTGACTTGCTGAATCCGTTCTGCCAAATCTAGAAATGATTCTGCCGCGCCATATGCGCCGGTCACGTAATGGCACCGCGCCAGAAACTGCTCAGTCAACGCCGCGCATTCGTGGGCTTCGGGAGTGTACCGGCACATCAACCGTTCCGCCGTTCGCGCCCGGAACTCCGCATCCGCCAGCGGCGTCCGTGCAAATCCGAAGATGTGCACATCTGCCGGCAATAGCCGTTGTGCGAAGAGCGAGAACAGTGCCGGCAGGACTTTGCGTTGCGCCAAATCCCCTGACGCGCCAACGATAATGACGTTCAGAGATTCGGCCATAATTCCGTCAGTTTTCGACCGGCAAGGCGCTGATGGCAAAGATACCGACGCAATGTTGCTGGTTTTCCGTGCTGGCAGAGATCCAAGTAAAAGCAATTTCCTTCATCCGCCGCTTCGCATCGACAGGAATTACATTCACGTAGATGCAACCAGATTTCCTATCACTTCGCGTTACCAATGCCACTTCCGCACCGACGTTCGCTCCATTTGGCGGAGAAGAAGTGAACCAATCATAGGTCTTAAGTTTGCGTTCTTCAGTCTCACCTGTATCGTAGGTGGTCCGCACATTAATTGTCGCGGGGGAAATACTTGACGCGATGAGAACTGCCAATTGTGAATAGCGCCGCTGCTGAGATGCCGGCACCTTAAAAGTTACCGAAGAAGGGAAACGCCCGGTCGGGTTGGCGATACCAATCGAGTCGGAATTATCCGCCGTCCGTAATTGGAATTGCCCGCCCGGATCGGTGTCGTGTAGCAGCACCCGCCCGTTGTCAGGCAAGTCGCCGATCAGCGCGCTCCGGCTGAATCCCATTTTGATGTTACTGGTGTCTCCGTGATCGAAAAAGCTGGCATTGCACGCGGCGCCAATGTCCAACGGCGTGAAGCCCTTTGGCCCGACGTGCTGGGCGATAATTTGCCCGACGCGCTGGAAATCGCCGGCATGTGTTTTCACAAACTCCGTATTACTAAAATCACTAGTCAAAGCCGCAAGCGCATCACCGGCTTTCGGCCATTGGTTTTGGGCCATGCTGGACTGCAGTTGCGACCACAACGCCGCCGCCCCGGCTTCGCGCTGCCGGACCGCGCCCGCTCCTTGAACAAGCCGCTCAAGCTCCACAAGCTGCTTTAAATACGATTCCAATATAGCTGCTTTGGCCGGGATACGGCTCGCCACAGCTTGCAAGGTTTGCCGGGCATCTTCCACTCGCGCTTGCTGAGCCAACGCCTGATTTACCAAAAACACGACGTAGCCGAACATTTCTTCAGGCTGATTGGCATCGAGACATTCCCGAAACAACCGGCATACGCTCGCCGGCGTTAAATCACTCCACGCTAGTGAAATCTCCGCAAAACCAGCCGCGCCCAATGTTTGGCGAAGCACCACCCGATTCGCATCGAAGCTGGTCATCTCGCCTTTGAAGTCACCGCGTTTGGTGGTGAGCGTGACCGGCGCGCTGGGCGCGACCTTGAGTCGCGCACTCATCCCGGCGCGCAACGCGAGCAAACCATCAAATTGACTCTGCCAACGATTTAACTCTTGCTGAACGATGTCATCATTACCGGCTTCGGCAGCGGCATTTTTTACAACCTGCCGGCCTTTGTCCCATTGAAAACCGGTAATCAAAACCGTTAGATCAGATTGGAGCTGTTGAAGCTTGGCTTGCCGGGCTTGCGTGACCGCAGCTTCTGCCGCAGACGCCGCATCAGCGGCAGCTTTCGCGGAATCCGCTACAGCTTTGGCGGCAGCGGTAATTTTGGCTTTCTGTTCTTGTTCAATCTTCCGGCGCAGACCGGCAATCTCATCAGGCAAATCCGCAAAACCAGCGCAGCTGACGGCTTGCCGGTCACAGACATTGATCGCATCAGTGAACTTGCCGGCCGCGCGCAGCGCTTTTATTTCCGCCTGAGCCACCTGCCACTGTTGCCCAGCGGTTGAGCGCAACAGTGTTCGTTCACCTCTGATTGCTTGATCAGCAGACGTTCCGTCAAACCGCTCCGGCCACTTCGCATAAATCTCATAGGCGCGCCCAAGTTGACCGTCGGCTACGGTTGCTTCCGCTGCCACTCTCAAAGTCTTCAACTCATTCGCCGCCTGCACCTCACGGTTGTTGCTAGGCGCCGGCACCGGCTTCGCAACTGCGCCTGCGGTCGGCTTGCCGGCAGACGCCTTGCCGGTGCGTTTAGGGTGAACGACGAAAACGTAATATAAAATCGCAGCACAGCCGATGACGGAAAGGAGCGTTAAAATTACGCTGAGCAATAATTCACGATGCGATGGCGTGGCCGGTTTAGCAGGTGCGGTAACTGGTGTTTGTTTATGACCGCTATTATTCTTAAGCAGCGGTCGCGCACCGGCCAACTGACGTTCGCCAAGATACCGGTCCAACGTTTTGAGCAGCTCGGTGTAGCTCTGGTACCGGGCGGCCGGGTCTTTGGCCATCATCCGATTAACAATTTGCGCCAGCGCAACCGGCACATTCGGATTAAAAGCTTGGATGTCAGGCACCGGTGCCTGCGTATGCAAATGCAGCGTTTCATCCGGCGTGGCGCCGACAAACGGCGGGCGTCCCGCCACCATATGAAACAGCGTGGCGCCCAGCGAGTAAATATCACTCCGATGATCTGGTGTGTGCCCGGTAATCGCTTCGGGGCTGATGTAGGCTGGTGTGCCGTACAAACCCTCGCTTTCGCTCGGCCCGGACGCCGACTTGACGTGCCGCACTAAACCGAAATCCGAAACCTTGAGCGTGCCGTTTTCGGCGACCAGAAAGTTAGCCGGCTTAACATCACCGTGGATGAGGCCGTGTTCGTGGGCATGCTGGAGACCGCGCACGGCTTGCCGGATGAATTCGGCGGATTCACGAACCGGGATCTGGCCTTGCCGGGTGAGCAACGTTTCAATCTGGTCGCCCGTCACCAATTCCATCGCAAAAAAGACCGCACCGGCTTGTTCGCCGGCAGCATAAACGTGGACGATATTTGGATGGTTGAGAGCTGCCGAGGCGCGGGCTTCGTTGAGAAAGCGCTTGGCGGTTTCCGGATCACTCGCCAGTGCCGGCGCGAGAACTTTGACAGCCACATACCGCTCAAGCGACGGATCATAGGCGCGATAGACCAAGCCCATCCCGCCGATAGCCAGCAACTCGACCAGTTTGTACTGGCCCAGTTCATCGCCGACTTCAAGCGGTCGCGGCGCGCCAGTTGGATTTGTGGTGTTCATCGACTGGAGCGGAGCATAGCAGAACCGTTTCCGATGCCAAGTGGAACATTATCCGCACCACAACCTCACGCTTGCCCGTAATAGCTCTCCACCGGCAAACTGGTCCGCTGGCGGACAACATCAGCCAGCGCATCCACTTCCACATCTGTCAGCGCCGCCACAAACTGCCACGCCGGGACGCCGTTGACAACCGTCATCGCCCGCCGCGCCACTGTGCAAATCTGCACGAGTTTGATTTTTCCGCCGCCGGCGACAATGTCGCGCAGCCGGTCGCAATAGGCGGAAACTTCCTCCACGCTCGGACCGTTGCCGTGCAGTTTGAGAAACAAACTCTGGATGACCACCGGCCGAACGCGCGCCGTGGCAGCGATGTTCTGCAAAATCCGCTCGAATGCGATTCCCGAGCGATCCACCTGCCGGTAATACTCGCTCGTGCCGGCGTCAAGTTTCGCCCACACCTCGCCGTCGTGCGCGTCCATCAACGCCAGCCCGCGCTGCACATCGGCGCGCTCCAGACCGGTCGCGTTGGTGATCAGCACCAGTTTGACGCCGCGCGGTTTGTGCCGGACGACCATTTCGATCACGCCCAAAAAGTTCTTCAACGTCGTCGGCTCACCATCGCCACTGAGCGCAATGTCGTTCAACCGCCGCAGCTGTGCCGGCACCGTGTCAAACGGTGGTACCTTCGCCAAAGCACCCGACTGAACCAAGTCCACCAACGTGCGCAACTCGGCTTCCGCCGTCGCCAGATCAAAACAGCGCACCGCCGGTGCCGAACCACGATCCACTTGGCAGTAAACGCAATCGAAGTTGCAGACCTTGTTCGGATTGGTGTTCAGCCCGATCGAAATCCCACGACTCCGCCGCGACAAGACCGGATAGACAAACTGAAAATCCTCAAATCGTCGCGGATGCTCACGGTGCGCGGCCAGCACCGGCGCAGGTTTGGTTTTTCGCGATGCAGCCACCGGTCATTATCCTTTGGCAGAAAATTCGCCGACCCAGCCGATATCGCCGTACAACTCCGGCTGTTCCCGGTGCGGCGGTAACGTCGTGAATTCCTCCAGCAATTGCCGCAAGGCCGGTACGCCGACCCGCTGGACGAAATCGTGAAAAGTTTCCGTCGCCGTCCGCGTGGCTTTGTAATGTCCGAGCAACTTCGTCACCGCGCTCGTAATCCGTTTGGACGGTAACATCACGACCGGCACGCCGAAAGTGGCCCCGCCGTTACCGGTGCGACCGCCAAGCAACAGCCGGTAATGCGCCACCGCATGGCCGTCGATGGTTTTGCTGGTGCCGGTAAAGCCGAGGTCCGCAATCTGATGTTGGCCGCACGAGTTTGGGCAACCGCTGATTTTAATCGTCAAATCCTGCAGCACCGGATCCTGCGCCAAACCGTTTGCGAACAACTCGCCCAACGCTTCCGCCAACCCGCGCGAGTGCGTGATCGCCAGCTGGCACGTGTCGGCACCGGGACAACGCGTCACGTCGGCGAGATGTTCGGCTTCGTGCGCGCCCAAGACGGCTTGCGTGAGTTCCGCGTGTACATTCGGCAGATGCTGCGCCGGAATCCAGCGCAACGTCATGTTTTGTGTGATTGTCGTGCGCACGCGGCCACCGCAATACCGGCGCGCGATGCCGGCCACGGCGCGCATTTGGGCGACGGTGACATCGCCGAGGAGACAGCGAATTGATACGGCAAAATAACCGGCCTGTTTTTGCGCAACGCAATTTGTCGCCAACCACCGCCGGTAAGCCGGCGTCTCTGGCGCGACCACCGGTGCAATTGTTGGTAATGCCGGTGCGGTTTCGGTCACTGCCGGCAAGCTAAAAACTGAAGCACCGGATTGTGTTGATAGCACGATTTGCCGTTCGGCGAGCCATTGCTTGCGAAACTCGTCAATGCCCCAATCTTTGATGATGAATTTCAGTCGGGCGCGCGCCCGGTCTTTGCGGTTGCCGTGCCGGTCGAACAAGCGGATTGCCGCTTCGACGCTCGCCAGCAGCCATTCTTCCGGTGTGAATTCTTCCAGCAGTTGCGCGCTGGCCGGTATCACGCCGAGACCGCCGCCAACGCTGATGCGAAATCCGCGCCGGCCATCCCGGCATACGGCTTGCGCGCCGAAATCGTTAATCCCCAGCCGCGCGTGGTCGGCCGGGCAACCTTCGAAAGCGATTTTGAATTTGCGCGGCATATTCTGGCAAACCGGGTTGCGCAGCAGAAATTCGTTCACCGCCGCGGCGTGCGGCGTCACGTCAAATACTTCGTCTGCGGCAATGCCGGCGAACTGACAGGCGGTGACATTACGGACGGTGTTGCCGCAGGCTTCACGCGAGGTCAACCCGCTTTCGGCGATCAGGCGCATCAAGGCCGGGACGCGGCGCTGCTCGACGTTGTGAAATTGCAAATCCTGCCGGGTGGTGATGTGTGCAATTCGCAACGGCGTGAACTCCTCAGATGCGTCAGCCAGACATTCCAACTGATCGGCGGTCAGCGCGCCGTACCGGATTTTGACGCGGATCATATGCCGGTCCGTCGAGTTGCGAATGCCGTACACGCCGTTTTCGCGGCAGAAGCGTTTGAAATCCTCGGGGTCGTTGCCGCCGTGTTGCAGTGCGGAGATTTCTTGCTCGAAGCGTTTTAATTCGACTTCTTGCGCCGGTATAATCGGAAGTTTTTTCCAAGTGCTCATTGTCGCAATGATGACTAAGTTGACGCGCGACGCAACTGAAATCTGCGGCCAACCGGCACGGAAACTTGACCTGACCACACAAGATTGCTGTCCATTTTTGCCGGGCAAGGTACAATGCCGGCATGGACACTCCGCAACGCCAATCTGGTTTCGCCGTGCTCGTCGGCCGCACTAACGCCGGCAAGTCGACGTTGCTCAACGCGCTCGTCGGCAGCAAAATCGCCATCGTCACCCCAAAACCGCAGACCACCCGCGACACCTATCACGGCATCGTCACGCGGCCGGCCGGCCAAATTGTATTTGTCGACACGCCCGGCATTTTCCAGACCCAACCGAGCCGGCTCGTCGCCAATCTCCACCACAAAATCCGCGACGCCATCGAAGGTATTGACGTCATTATTCACGTCGCCGACCCAACGCGCTCGATTGGCACTGAAGACCAGCGCGTCACCTCCATCGTCGAACGCGTCCCGCACCCGCGGATTCTGGTCATCAACAAGCTCGACCAATCGAGCCGGCCGTTCCGCGAGAGCTGGCTGGAACGCGGCCCGCAATATTCCAGCGTCATCGAGCTCTCCGCGCTGACCGGCAAGAACGTGGAATCGCTCGTCACCGCCATCTTTCAACATTTGCCGGTCGGTCCGCTGCATTACCCCGAAGGTCAGCTCAGCAACGTCACGCACGAATTTTGGATTTCCGAAATCATCCGCGAAAAACTCTTCCTGATGACGTCGCAAGAAGTGCCCTACACCGCCACCGTCCAAGTCGAAGAAGTCACCGACCGCAAAGACAAAGCCGGCAAGCCGCTCGTCCACATCCGGGCAGTGATTCTCACGACCGACGACCGGTATCAACGCATGCTCATCGGCCAAGGCGCCCGCAAAATCCGCGACATCGGCAGTTTCGCCCGCAAAGAGCTCGAGGTCGCTCTCAACAAAAAAGTCTTCCTCGATCTCACCGTGCTCGTGGACAAGGACTGGATTGACCGGCCGCGCTAAGTGCTACCGGCGTTCACTGAAAGAGGGCTAAGCCGGTGACTCAATCTTTTTAAGCGTCTTACCATCGGCCGTTTTCCAAGCCGTTAAACCATTGGCGTGACCACCATGAATGATAGCCGCCGCTGCACTAGGACTGGAAAACTCAAAATCCTGATTAAAACGCAGACAGGCACCTTCCTGACCAAGAACTTTCGTTGCCAAAAGCTTCTCGCGAAGACCAATAATCCAAGCGGCACGGCTCTCTGCAGATGGTCTCAATTGTGCAGCGGCTTCTGAACCTTTGTAAACAACAAAGCCCTGTGGTGTCCGTTGTCCACGAGCTTTCAATCCCTTGATATGACAATGAAGCTCTGGAGTGGTTTGCTTCTTTGCGTCTTGTTTGAGCGGCACGAGAAGATCACAACCAAGCACCGGCAATAGTTGACGAATCCGGTCCAAAAACACTTCCATGTCCTCGCGGTCAGATTCCGGCAATTTCGCACCGCTGGCCTGCGCGTTTTGCATCATGAACCGGCCGATTTTACCGGCTTCCTCGATAATGCGTCCTTCAAGGAACTTAATGTGTGATTTCGTCAGGTTCTCGCCTTGACTGACAAAGGCTATCGCATACACCCAAAACTCTTTGCCGCGATGTTGTGGCAGCCGGTCACGAACGACTTCGGCTTCACCAACGTATGCGGCCGGTTGCCCAGAATCCGGGTCAGTTCCGACTAGTAGATAAACGCCGGGCTTTTCAAGCTCTTCACGTCTTAATAAAATATCCAGCTCGGTGCGCGGTGCAGCAATCGCCTTACCATTCCAATTGGAAATCTCTGCAACCCGCAAGCTTTGCGCTTCGCCGGTAGCTAGGAATAATTTAATTGTCACAGCAGACATAGATTGGCGTGGAGTAAATCAAACGCAGATGAGTCGGTCAAGCGGCATCGCCGCACCGCAACCACGCAGATCTCCGTCGTATGCAAATTTCGCAAATTCCGACTGGCTGTGACAGATCGCCGGGTTGAAATGAATTCACCGCACCGGAATTTTCACCTGCGACTTGGACTCAAACCGAAACCCACTGGAGCAAGCCGTGCGAAAACATTGACTCGTAGGCGGCAAACTCGGACACTACCAGCATGACCGGAGCCACTCAAATGGTCGAGCGAGCCGGGCGGCGGATGCGCGCGGCCACGCTGGCGCTCGGGGCGTGCTGGTGGTTGGTGACGGCGCTCGGCGCGTGGTTGTTGCTATTCGTCATCGATAACTTGCTCGGGTTGCCAGCCGGACTGCGGTTGCCGCTGGCGATTGGCAGCCTGCTCGTGTCGGGGTTGGGATTTTTCCGAAAAGTCTGGCGCCCGGCAACGCGCCGGTTACGACCCGAAGGCGTGGCGGTCGCACTCGAAGCCCGGTATCAGGTACCGGACAATCTGCTCATCAACGCCTACCAGTTCCAAAACCAACCACTCCGCGACGAAGAAAAAGTTTTTGTCCGAAAAATGTTCGCCAGTTGCGACGCGGCGGTCGGGCGCGTGCAGCTGCGCGAGTTGTGGGACGCGCGCCGGCTGGCGTGGTGGACACTCGGCGCGGTGGCGGTGATCACGGCGTGGCTGGCGTACATCGCGTTCTTCCCGGCGTTCGCGCGCAATGCCGGGCTGCGATTCGTCCAACCGCTGGCCGACGTGCCGCCGGCCAGCGCCGCGGTATTGCAACTCGTGCCGGCCACGGATGTGACCATTGGCGAAGGCGAAAACCTCGACGTTTCCATCACCGTGGAATTCAATGGCGAACCGCGCCAAGCCGCCAGCGCGAAACCGCAAATTGTCTGGCAGGAAAATGTCGGCGAGATACCCGCAAGCCGGACCATTGGCGAGCCGGTGCCGATGCATTTGATCCCTGAAAAACCGTGGACCTACGGCTACACGTTCACCGACGTGCGCCGGCCGTTTGCGTTCCGGGTGTTCGGATTCGCCACCTACACGCGCAGCATCCGCGTGACCGTCCGACCGTTGCCGCGATTAATGTCCGCCGAGTTTCGGTTGACGCCGCCGGCGTATACCGGCCAGAAACCGGTCGCGTTGGCCGGGCCGCCGGCACCGGTCACGGCGTTACCGGGATCTCAACTGGATGTGACCCTCGACGTGCAGCCGCTCGTCAACGATACGCTGTGGGTTGATTCGGTTAGCACGACGGCGTTTAAGGCGGAGATCAGCCAGTGGATGGCGCGCACGATTATTCGTGCTGCCGGGCCGTACGCAGTGCTGGCCACCGATGTGCAGACACGGCGCCAGGTCACGCTGGCGCGCGGAGCGATTCGGTTGGAAACGGATAATCCGCCGGAAGTGGATTTTGTGACCGACGACCGGAACCGGTTTACGGCGCTCGGTGCGACGGTGAAACTGGAGGTGCTGGCAAAAGATGATTTCGGCGTGCGCGCCATTCAGATCACGGCGCGGCCGGTCGAGCAGGAACGCGCGCCGGTGATTCTGAAAACGTGGAGCTACATCGGGCCGCCCGGCAATCCCGGGCCATTCAAGGAAGTTTTCAATCTGGTCGTGGACCCGCAACGGTTTGAAGCCGGTACCGCTTATTTGCTGGAAGCGGTAGCCGGCGATTTTTGTCCCGGCAGGCAGCTGGGCAAGTCGCGGCCGCTGGTGTTGCGAATCCGGTCGGCGGCGGAATTGACGTTGGCGAGCACTGATCCGCTGAACGAAGGGTTTGAGAATCTGAAGCGGGCGGCGGCGTTGCAGGAGTCGGCCAACAGTTTGACTGCCAACTTGACCGCGAATCTTGACGAAGCGATTGGGAAGCGCGATTTGGCACGGCATCAGGCCGGCATTGCCGACCGGCAGACGCAGGCGTACCGGCAAGGTCAGGCGGCGTTGACGGCGTTTCGGCAGGTGCCGGCCGGTAAACCATACGCGGCAGCACTCGCGCCGGTGGTGAATGGCGAGATGCCGTGGGTGCTCGGCGACATCACCAAGCTTGCGCCGGCAAAACGTGAGGCGGTGCCGGCGTTGTTGGCCGGGATTCAGAAGCGCGAGGAGTACATTTTGAATACGCTGTTGTCGTTGCTCGGCCAGATCGCCGACGCGCGGAAGGAGAAACCACCGGCCGAAAAGGCGCTCAAGACTGAGCAGAATCCGCCACTGGCGACCGCCGACAATTTGCTGCACGAAATGAAAAACGACCTCCAGCAGTTTGTCCGGGAACAGGAAAAGATTTTGGAGCGCAGCCAGACGCTGCTGGATAAACGGCCGGAAGATTTGACGAAGGAAGAGGAGAAGATTCTCGGCGACTTGGCGCGCGAGGAAGCGGATTGGTCGAAGTTTTTTGAGGAGAAGTTGACGGATTTCGCGAAATTGCCGCAACAGGATTTCGCCGACGGGTCGCTGGCGAAGGAGTTGAACGCGGTGTTCCAGGAAATCGATAAGGCGGCGAAGGAGCTGTACGCGAAGAAGGTCGAGCTGGCCGTGCCGCAGGAACAAGCGGGGTGGGAGAACGCGAAGGAACTTGTCCAGAACTTGGAGCGCTGGCTAACTAACAAACCGGATTATCAGAAATGGTTGATGGAGGAGTCGCCGCTGCCGGCGGACATCGCGCTGGCGGAGTTACCGGCGGAGTTGGAGGACATTACCGGCGAGTTGCTCGACAAGGAAGAGGAGATGAAGGACGACGTCGAGGATGTGACCAGTTCGTGGCTCGATTCGCTGGACAAGGGCATCGGCTGGGACGCGATGGACGGGCCGATTTCCGACATGAGCGCGAAGGGCATTACCGGCAACTTGCTGCCGAACCAAATGGAAATCGGCGGGCGTTCCGGTGAAGGCCGAACCGGCCGCAGCAGCGGACAGATGGTGCAGGACAGCGCCGTCGGCAAAGGCGGGCGCGAAACGCCGACCCGGCTCACGCCGACGCCGTTCGAGGCCGGCAGTGTGAAGGACGCTGACAAGCGCAGCCACGGCGGCGCGACCGGCGGCGGGAAACTGTCAGGATTTGACGGCGAAGGTTTGCGTGGGCCGGCGTCGCCAGCGTCAAATCAAAACGCGCCACGACTCGCCGAGCAGCAGGCGAAGATCCGGCAACAGGCCGAAGCGTTGGCGTGGAAACTCCGGCACTACAAATTGCCGACCGGCGACCTCGAAGCATCGGTACAGGCGATGAAGCGCGTCGAGACTTCCTTGCAACAGCGCGACGGCCTCGGCGTGCGCCGGGCATTCAGCCGGGCGGTGGACGCCTTACAGGAAGCGCGGCAAACGGTGAAAACGGAGTCGCGCCTGACGCGAGAGCGGACGAAGTTACCGGCGTGGCTCCGCGCTGAGATCATGACCAGCTGGCACGACGGCGCGCCGCGCGGTTACGAGGAAATGGTGAGCGAGTATTTCCGGGCGTTGGCAGAGGGCGCGCAGAAATGATGGCGCTATTGCTGGTGGCAATGTTGCTGAACGGCGGTTTTGAGCAGGCGGATCCAAAGGACGCGCGACGGCCGTTGGGTTGGGACTTGCCAGATGGTTTTGGAGTGCAGTGGACGCAGTCGGGATCCGGTAAGGCGATTCGGATGGATACGCAGATTTCTGAACTCCAAATGAATGAGCAGTGGACGAAATTTGGGCTGACGAACACGTGGTTCATTCCCAACCCTGCCGGCACAGCCATTGCGGAAACGTACGGGCTGTCATTTTACTCCGCCGCGATTCCGGTAAAAACCGGGCAGGCGTACCGGGTGAGTTTTGATTACAAGGGTGCGCCGGGCGGTGGCAAGCTTTGGGTGCGCGGCTTCGGCCAGCAGGCCGGTGAGCAGCGCCGGTTGTACGAGAAAATCGTGTTCTGCGAAAAACCGGGCACCGGCTGGGTGCATTACCGTGAAGTTTTCTGTCCGACAAAATACCGGCCCGCCGTCACGGAGTTGCGGGTGATGCTCTACGCCTATTACCCGGCCGGGATCTATTGGTTCGATAACATTGTGATTGAACCAATCAGCGACGCGGAATACGAAAACGCAAAACGGGCAAACTGGCGCCAATAGCTGGCCGGGTAGAAAGATTGGTTGATTATGAAGCGACAATTATTGGGCGTGATGCTTAGTTTGTTGGTGGCAAGCTGTCTCGCGACAGCCGACGCGGCGAGCCGGCCGGCATTGATTCGCAAGCAGGGCCGGTATTTCTCGTGGGCGGTGCCGAACGGCTGGCGCGACAGCGAATCCACCAATGGCGTGGATTTGAATTCTCCCGATGGCAAACGCAATGCCGCGTTCTGCATGCTGTTGCGTAATCCCGGCCAGTCTACCCCGGAGCAATTCGCGTACCGGATTGCGCAATTGCTACAGGTGCGAGATTTTCGGATTAGTCAGGTCAACCGGATTACCGGGCAGCCCAACGGCATCGTGACCGCCGAGATGGAGTTCACCTACACCGACACCAGAGTCGGCGCGCGTTGCGGCAGCACCACCATTGCCATCGCACCCGGCGACGGCCAGTACGACGCGTTCTGGCAGTGGACCTGCAGCACACCGGAAGCTTGGGCGCAGGACAAACTGTGGTTGCCGGTGCTCGCGCGCACAGTCGCCGTCATCAACACCGCCGGGGTTGCCGGCAACAATACAATCATCCAGCCACGCAATAACCCGCTCGACAATTCGGGTTTAATCAAAAGTTGGGAGGCGAAAAATCTGTCGCAGGACCGGATTTCGCAGGCGCGCCGGGAAGCCACGATGGGCTACGAGCGTCTTAAATCGCCGACGACCGGCCAAATCTACGAGTTGCCGCTGGAGACTTACGACGGCACCAAGGGCGGCTACCATAATCCGGAACGGGACAGCGAAATCCTCCAGCGCGCGCCGACCGGCGAGTAAGTGCCGCAATTGACTTTCTAGCAAGGCCTCCGTAGGCTGCCGCCACGATGACTTCCGGCGAACGCGAGCAGCGGCTAACATTTCTCGGCTTGACCCCGCATGACGCGCAGTTGCTCCAAGCGCTGCGGCCGTTACTGGAGCAGCACGTTGTGGCCATCGTGGATGCCTTCTATGAGCATTTGCTAAAGTTCCCGGCCACGGCGGAACTACTGCGCGATCACTCGACCGTTGAGCGGGTCAAACGCGTCCAGCGGGCCTATCTGCTCCGCATCACCGAGGGTAATTTTGACGAGGCGTATTTTACCGACCGGCTCCGCATCGGCCAGGCACACGAACGGATTGGGCTGACCTCGCGCTGGTATCTGCTGGAGTACAGCCTGGTCTTTAATCTGTTCGTCCCGCTCATCCGCCAACACTACGCCGGTGAGACCGGCCGGGCCGACGCCACGATTGCGGCATTGGAAAAAGTGTTCATGCTCGACGCGTCGCTGGCCACCGAAGCCTACATTGCCAGCGACCGCTACCGGCACTTGCAACAGCTGGAGAGCATCGTCAACGACTCGGCCGATGTGATTTTTGCACTCGATATCGAGGGTCATTTCCGATCGTGGAACCGCGCGGCGGAGCAGGTCTTTGGCTGGCGGTCGGAGGAAATTCTGGGCCGGCATCTGAGCGAAATCGTCCCACCGGAATTGCTCGCCCAAGGCGAGTTGGCGCAAATCGAGCGCGATATTCTCGCGCACGGCCAATGCCACCTCGAAACCGTCCGCCTCGCCAAAGATGGCCGGCAGGTGCCGGTCGAAGTCACGGTCTCGCTGCTGCGCGACCCGCAAGGCCGGCCCATCGGCCGCTCCGCGATTTTGCGCGACATCACCGAACGGAGACGCCTCGAAGAAGAAAAACTTCGCTCCGAACGTCTCGCCGTGATCGGCACGATGTCCGCCCGGCTGGCGCACGAAATCCGCAACCCGCTCAGCTCGATCACGCTCAACGTCGAGCTGATTCGCGACGAGATTGAGACGTTGACGCAGCGCAACCCGGACACCGGCCAGGAATCACGCGAGTTGCTCCGAGTGTTGGACTCCGAAGTGCGCCGCGTCCAGAACGTCACCGAGGATTACTTAAAATTCGCGCGCCTCCCCCGGCCACGCTGCCAGCCGGTCGCGCTCAACGACCTGCTCGACCAACAACTGGGATTCATGGCGTCGCTGTTCACCGCCACGCGCGTGAAGTTGGTCACGGAATTGGCCGGGAACTTGCCGGTCATCCAAGCCGATGAAGCCCAGCTTTGGCAGGCCGCGCTCAACCTCGTCCGCAATGCGCTCGAAGCCATGCCGGCGGGTGGCACGCTGACCGTGCGCACGACGGCGCGCGAGAACTGGGTGGTCTTGACCATCGCGGATACCGGCAAGGGAATGACCGAAGCGGAGCGCCAACATTTATTCAAACCGTTTTTCAGCACCAAGGTCGGCGGCACCGGCCTGGGCCTGCCGTTGACGCAGCAGGTCATCACCGAACACGCCGGCACCATCCGCTGCGACAGCGTGCCCGGCCACGGAACAACGTTTGTCATCGAGCTGCCGACGCGGTAGAGTTCAGGCACATGGCTAGAGGCGCTAATATTTTGCTGGTGGACGACGAGGAGGCGTTGCGGAACGCCGCCGAAAAAATCCTCATCAAGGAAGGCTACCGGGTCACGGCCGTCGCCACCGGGGAAGAAGGTCTCGCGCGATTCAAAGCCGACGGCGCAGACCTGTTGATCACCGACCTCATGTTACCGGATCTAGATGGCATCGAAGTGCTCCGCCGCGCCAAGCAGCTCCGTCCATCCGTGGAAGTGATCATGATTACCGGCCACGGCAGCATCGAGAAAGCCATCGAAGCCACCCGGCTCGGCGCGTACGATTTCATCGAAAAGCCGCTCGACAAAGCACACCTGCTCAAAGCCATCAGCAAAGCGGTCGAACGCCAGCACCTCGCCTCTGAAAACCGGCAACTCCGCGACCAACTCCAGCAGCAACGCACTGAGGACTCGCTCATCGGCAACACGCCGGCGATGGTCGCAATCAAGAAATTGATCCGCCAAGTCGCGCCGACGGACGTCAGCATTTTGGTGCAGGGCGAAAGCGGTACCGGCAAGGAAGTTGTCGCCGACATTCTCCACGCGCTCAGCAATCGGCGCACCGGTTCCGTGGTGAAAATCAGTTGCGCAGCAATCCCGGAGACGCTGCTCGAAAGCGAATTGTTCGGCTACGAACGCGGCGCGTTTACCGGCGCGGCCGGCTCCAAGCCCGGTAAGTTTGAACTCGCCGATGGCGGCACGCTGTTCCTCGACGAGATTGCCGAGATGAGCCCGGCGTTGCAGGCCAAACTCCTGCGCGTCTTGCAGGATGGCCGGTTTCAACGCCTCGGCAGCAACAAAGATCAGCATGTAGACGTGCGCCTGATCAGCGCCACGCACGTGGATTTGCCCAAAGCGATTGCCGCCGGCAAGTTCCGCGAAGATTTGTATTACCGGCTCAATGTGGTCCACATCGGCCTGCCGGCGTTGCGCGACCGGAAGGACGATCTGCCGCTCTTGGCGGATCATTTCCTGAAAAAGTACACCGCGCGGATGCAGAAAGACGTGCGCAGCATTGCCGCCCTAGCCATGGACCAATTGCTGGCTCACAACTGGCCCGGCAACATCCGCGAACTGGAAAACACCTTCCAACGCGCCTTAGCGGTCGCGACCGAACCGGTCATCTACAATTTCCAATTGCTCGCTGCGGCTGGCCTGACCGGCACCACGGTGCACGGACCGGCCGTCACCTTGCCCATCGGCACCAAACTTGCCGACGCCCAAGAACGGCTGATCAACGAGACGCTCACCGTCTGCGGCGGCGACAAAGAGAAAGCCGCCAAGCTGCTCGGAATTTCCTCCCGCACCCTGTACCGGCGCGAACTGAAGTAACCGACCGACTGCATGACGTTCGGCTTGCGTGCGAGCGCCGGTTTCGCTACGGTGCTGCCGGCATGACCGAACTCGAACAACAACTGCATTCCATTCGCGCCGACGCCGGTGCCGCCATTACCGGCTGCGCCGACCTGCCGGCACTTGACCAACTCAAAGGCCAATACCTCGGCCGGCAAGGCGCGCTGACCGGCATCCTCGAAAAACTCGGCACGCTCCCGAAAGACCAAAAACCGGTCATCGGCAAACTGGCCAACGAAGTCAAAACCGCCCTCGCCGCCGCCGTGGCCGGCAAGCGCGAAGAACTCGAAGCCAAAGTCACCACTACCGGCCCGGCAATCGACACCACGCTGCCTGGCCGCCGGCACCACCTCGGCCACCAGCATCCGCTCACGCAAATTTTTGAACGCACGGTCGAAATTTTCCGGCGGCTGGGCTTTGCCGTCGAGGACGGCCTGGAAATCGAGGACGAATGGCATTGCTTCGACGCGCTTAACACGCCGGCGAATCACCCGGCGCGTGACATTCAAGACACACTTTACGTTGACCGGCCGCCGCATGAGAAATACGGCCGCTATCTGCTGCGCACGCACACTTCCCCGGTGCAAATCCACACGATGCTCCGGCAGCCGCCGCCGATTCGGATCGTCGCGCCCGGCCGCGTTTTCCGCCGCGACAATCCTGACGCCACCCACAGCCCGACGTTCCACCAGATTGAAGGCTTGTGTGTGGATAAAAACATCACCGTCGCCGACCTCAAAGGCACGGTTGAGTTCTTCTTCAAACAACTGCTCGACCCGGAAACCAAAGTCCGGTTTCGGCCGCATTTCTTCCCCTACACCGAGCCGAGTTTTGAGATCGACCTCAGCACGCCGCACTTCCGCGCCCGCGGCAAGGAATGGATTGAGATTGCCGGCTGCGGGATGGTGGATCCGAACGTGTTCAAGGCGGTCGGCTATCCTGACGACGCCTATACCGGCTGGGCGTTCGGGTTCGGCATCGAACGGTTGGCGATGATTCAATACGGGATTACCGACATCCGCCTGTTCACCGAGAACGACACGCGGTTTCTGGCGCAGTTCTGACCGGCAGACAGCTGGCGCTTAGGCTGCGCGCTGGGCCTGCCGGCGCTTGCCGTACCAGCACAGCGCGATTCCGCCGAGCGACCACAAGACAATTGAAGTCGGCTCTGGAACAGCCTCGATCAAGTTATCAGCCTGCAGCAACGTAAATGAAACCCCGGCATTGGCGACCGGCACCATTGACTGAAAAGAGTCGATGTAGGCGTAACCACCGTGACCTCCCAACGAACAATCATAGGCGGAAGCTGTGATTGTGAAGGTATCGCCGCGCAGAAGGCTCGTATCGACATGAACGACATTCCAGTCCGTATACTTCCAATCTGTTTTACCAGCGTGGTAGGCAATGCCTTGTGACGCCATGTTGGCTGAATTGAAAGCCACATTGTACAAAAGCTGGCCTTTGGTTACGTCAAAAATACTAAAACTGAATTTCGGCTCTTGCACTTCTAGATGACCTGGATCCTCCAAGACTGCTGCAAAACCAAAATAAAAATCCGCATTGGTGTAGCTATTTACCGTTTGGGACACGGTGGAATAATGCGCGCCAGTGGCGGCATTGTTCAATCGAAACGAGTCGGTGCCTTGGAGTACTTCACGGAGCTGGTCTCTAGTGTTTGCATCAGTGGCATTCGTGCTGGTAATAACAGCCGAATCGCCCTGCCATGAGTTATTGATCGTCCCGGGGCTGGATGCGCTCCAAGTTCCAGAATGTAAAGTCCAACCATTGGTCGTACCGGTGTCAAATCCACCGTTGATAAATGAGTCAGCAAAGACCGATGCCGACATAGCACTGGCGACGCCAAGAACCAGAAACAACTTGTACTTCATAACTAGAGACACCTTTTGAGTTCGCCGTATTACTACTGGGAGTTGGTCACCACCAACCGTAGGGCTACGGTACTAGGACTCGGCGAAAAGTCAAATGGTTTTTAACGCTATTGGCACCAGTCGGCACCGCTTGGTGCTTAATGGCTGGCGGCCAACTTGTTAAGCAGATCGGCGAGCCGAATACCGGCTTTGGTGAGTTGCTCGGCAACAAGGTGTTGGCTTTTGGAGATGTAATCGTCGTCGAGCCGGTGGGCGCGATTGTCTTCCGGGATCGCAGCGTAGACTTCGGTCACGGCCAACCGGTGCGATTCCCAAGCCCAATCCGCCGGCGTGCCGGCATTCCACGCCTGCAATTGCGCGGCGGTCACGGCGCGGTTGAGCTGGTCGGCATACTGCGGCGCGGTCAATTGCTGGTCGTGCAGACTTTTGCCGAGAATCATGCCATCCCAAACGGCGTGGAGCTTCAGCGCGACCGGGTTGCCGGGCCAGTTCACCAGCACCAAGTTGCCGCCGTGGTCGTTGTGGCGTTCCGCGCAATGCAACGGTTGATGAATGTCGCCGACGAAATGCACCAGAAACTTCAACGCGTCGAGGCGGGCGGCGGAATTTGTCTGCCGGTCGGCCAGCACGTGCCGGAACTTTTCAATGGCACTAATGACACAGCCGGCCGGTTGCCGGCAATCGCGGTCAGAATCGTACTTGGCGGCAGCGAACGGGATATCCACATAATGCCACGGCGCGGTTTCCGGATGGTCCCGGCGGATGAAGTCAGCCCAATCGGCCACGCCGGCATCGGCAATATGAATCTCAGGATTGTGGAGGTCGCAAATGAACTGGACCGCGGCCGGGGTGAGGCGTTGCTCAGCGATGCGGCCGACGATTTCGTGGCCGGCCGGTCCCCACGCCAAACCCGTCAGCGCGCTGAGACTGAGAAATGCAAACCGGGAGATTTGATTCATGATTGGAATCTAACACAACCGGGTTTAAGGTGAAATTCGGAATGACACCGACCGACAGATTTCGCGAATTCGCCGCGCGCCGGCATTGCGTCTGGCTCGACACCGCCGCCGGGCAAGGCGTCTCGCTGCTCGCCGCCGATCCGACCCGGGTGATTCGCGCCAAAGGCCGGCAGGTCGAAATCATCACCGCCACCGGCACACAACGCTTCGATGCCAATCCCTTTGACGCGCTCAACGCCGAACTCGCCAAATCCACCGGCACCGCCATCGGCTACTTCGGCTACGACCTGAAGAATTTCGTCGAGAAACTCCCGGCCACCGCCCCGGACGATCTCGGCTTGCCGGATTTGTGGTTTGGCTTTTACGACGCACCGGTAACATTTGAAAGCGCACCGGAAGTTTCGCCGGTCGCGACTACACCGGTCGCCGGTTATCCTGCCAACTTCACCCGCGATTCTTACCGGCAGGCGGTGCGGCGCGCGAAAGAATACATCGCCGCCGGCGACATTTATCAGGTGAACCTGTCGCAGCGGTTTCAATGTCCGGTGGACGCGCCGGCACCGGAAGTCTATCTGGCGTTGCGCGCGGCGAATCCGGCGCCGTATTGCGCCTACCTCGATATCGGCGATGCGCAGATTTTGTCATCGTCGCCGGAATGTTTCCTCAAACTCGACGGCCGGCAAGTCATCACCCGGCCAATCAAAGGCACACGCCCGCGCGCCGTCGACCCCGCCGAGTTGCTCGCGTCGCCGAAGGATAACGCGGAGCTGTTGATGATTACCGACCTCGAACGCAACGACCTCGGCCGGGTTTGCGAATTTGGCAGCGTTCACGTGCCGGAGCTGGTGCGCGTGGAAAGTTTTGCCACGGTCCACCATCTCGTCGCCACTGTGGCCGGCACGTTGCGCCGGGAGGTGAGCCACGTGGATTGCGTGCGGGCCTGTTTTCCGGGCGGCTCGATTACCGGCGCGCCAAAAATCCGCGCGATGGAAATCATCGACGAACTCGAACCGCACGCGCGGGGAATCTACACCGGCGCAATCGGATATTTCGGTCTCGACGACCGGTCGCACTTCAACATCGCCATTCGCACGGCGGTATATCAGCCGGGTGGACGCTTGACGTTTCAAGCCGGTGGCGGCATCGTGGCGGACAGCGATCCCGACGCCGAATACGACGAGACGCTCGCGAAAGCTGGAGGAATTTTCAATGCCCTCAACCAATTACGCCTACGTCAACGGTAAGTTCGTTCCCGACCACAAAGCTGTTGTCAGCATCGCCGACCGCGGCTTTCTCTACGGCGACGGCTGTTTCGAGACCCTGCGTGTGTACGACGGCCGGATTTTCCGCTGGAACGAACATCTCGCGCGGCTGTTCGCCGGCCTGAACGCGCTCGGAATTGAAGCCTCGCTGTCGCCGGCGGAATTGCGCGCGGCGTGCCGGGCGCTGGTGCAGTTCAACGACGTGCGCAACGGCGTGGCGCGGATTTACCAGAGCCGGGATTCCATCGTGATCACGGTGCAACCGCGCGAGTTTCCGGCCCGCGAGCTGTACGCGATTGTCAGCACGGTCCGGCTGGATGGCCGGCTGTCCCAATTCAAAACAGCCAACCGGCTCCCGTACATCCTCGCCCAGCGCGAAGCCGAGCGCGCGGAAGTCAACGACGCCGTGTTGCTGAATGCCGCCGGTAGAGTCGTGGAATTCACCGCGAGCAATCTGTTCTTGGTCAAAAACGACACGCTGCTCACGCCGCCGTTAGTCGACGGCCCATTACCCGGCATCACCCGCGAGCTGGTGCTGACGATGGCGGCGGCGGCGAAGTTACCGGCGCGCGAGTTGAGTTTCGGTCCAGAACTACTGGCCACCGCCGACGAAGTTTTCGCCACCAACAGCCTGATGGAAATCGCGCCGGTCCTGACCTGGGGCCGCCCCGGTAAGTTCACGCGCCGGCTCCAAACACTGTACCGGCAAGCGGTGAGCGAGGAACTGGGGTTGTAAACTGGCCAAATCTGAGCCATCTTACCGGCACCAATGAACCAGATTCACGGCCACGACGTTTTAAACATGATGCTCGCCTCCGGTAAGACCTACACCCAGGCCACGCTCGTGGCCGACATCATCGGCAAATTTGGGAGCGCGACCAAATTTCACACCTGTTCAGCTGAGGATATGACGGCGGAAGAATTGGTCACGTTTCTGGAATCGCGCGGCAAGTTCAAGCTCCACGACGGCGGATTTCAGACCTCAAAAGACGTAATCTGCCAGCATTAAGACTCGGGCTTAAGTAAATCGCCGAGCTTTTCAAACGGATTCGCCATCCGCGAAACTTCTGGCTCTGCCGGCTGTGTGAAATCGTCTACCAAACCTTGCAGCTTGTATTTTTCGTGTTCGTGATCGTGGCAGTAAATACAGAGCAACTCCCAATTGCTGCCGTCGTTCGGGTTGTTCTGATGGTTGCCGTCTTTGTGGTGGACAGTGAGCTCCGGCAGGCGCTTGCCGGCAAATTCCCGACCGCAACTGGCGCACAGATGCGGAAACACCTTGAGCGCTCGTTCCCGGTAACCGCTTTGGCGTTGCGCCACGTCCCGGCGAATCTTCGCCAGCATCGCGACGTGCTTCTCGGCATCAGAGAGTGGTTTTCCTGTGCTCATCTTGACTGGTTGTGAGAATAACCCAAACGACTAAGTCTGTCGATTAGCCAACGACGATCTGATGTTGGCCCGGTTCCAGTTCCAACACGACCCGGCCCGACCGGCGCGCGAGTTGCACGAGACCGGCTCCATGGCGCACCTTGGTTTTCGGGGCACAAATCAGTTCCGCGCGGGCCGTCGTGTTGGGCGGAACGGTAAACGTATATTCGGTCTGCTTGCCGCCCGGCCTGATTTTCCATGCACTCTCAACTTTGCCGTACATGGTTTCTAGCGTGGCGCGGGCGTGTGTTAATCCGCCGCCGGGATGCGGGTGAAACACGATGCGTTTGTAGCCCGGCGCGGACGGATCGATATCCAATCCGGCAACGCAGGCGTACAACCATTCACCGATGGCACCGTAGGCGTAGTGGTTGAACGAGTTCATCAATGGATTCTGGAATCCCTTGTCGTGCGTCCAACCATCCCACCGTTCCCAGATGGTCGTCGCGCCTTGCGTCACAGCGTAGAGCCAACTCGGCCATTTCTTTTGGAAGAGCAGGCTATACGCCACGTCGAGGTGGCCGGTCTCGGTCAAGACATGGTTCAAGTATGGCGTACCAACAAAACCGGTAGATAGTCGCAACCCGCGCTTCTGGATGTCGCGCACAAGTTGGGCCGCGACATCTGCGCGCGCGCTGTCCGGAATCAACCGGAACTGCAACGCCAGCACACAGGCGGTTTGCGTGCCGCTGAAAAGGAGGTTGGTGCCGGTCAGATACCGGCGCGTGAACGCCCGCCGGATTTTACCGGCCAACACTGCAAAGCGTTTTGCGTCGGCGACCTTGCCGAGAACGCCGGCCATTTGGCTGGCCAACTCGGCCGAGTGCGCGAAAAACGCGGTCCCAATCATGTCCTTCGGCGTCCCGGTCCCATCTTGCGACAGCCAGTCGCCGAACGCGTGACACTGCGTATCGGAGTGACACCGAATGAAGGCTTTGCAGATACCGTTGGAACCGCCGATGCGCAGTTTGTTCCGGGAGTTGGTGTCGCGCAATGAAGTCCGCAGTGGCGTCGTGCGGCTCGCCGTGTCGCGCGGGCAAGACCGGCCAACGACTGTTCTCACCGCGCAACCCCGGAAGTTCAGCGACAGGCCGGTAGCGTTGAAGGCGATTGTGTCGTCGGTGTGCGTGCACACGCAACTGGCGCAATTAAAGACAGCGAACCGGTTGCCCTACATTCTGGCGAAGCAACAAGCCGAGGCGGCGGGCGCGGACGAAGCGTTGCTGTTGAACGAGGCGGGGCGCGTGGCGGAGTTCAGCGCGAGCAACATCTTTGTCGTGGGTGAGGGCAAGTTGTTCACGCCAGCCGTCAAGGATGGAGTCTTACCGGGTGTGACACGGGCAATGGTCATTGAGTTGGCCAAACATCTGAAGATTCCGGTAAAAGAGAAGAGCTTGTTGCCGGAGATTCTTGACACGGCGGAAGAAGTGTTCGCCACCAACAGCCTCATTGAAATCGCACCTGTCGCAACTTGGAGCCGCAAAACCGACATCACCACCCGCTTGCAAGCCGCCTACCGGACGTTGGTGGCGAGCGAACCGCAGATTCACGCGGATAGCCACTGATTTCGTCGCAATCAAACTGCGAGTCGTGCTATGGCCAACTGCTAGCTGGCGGGCTGGGTGCGACGGCGGTTCCAGCAGGTGTAGCCACCGATGCCGACCGCCCCGATGAACAAAAGCGCCCACGTGCCGGGCTCGGGAACGGCAGCGACATCACTGGAAAATATAATTTGTCCACCATAGTTCTGATACGTGGTATACGAACTGTCAGAAAAGCTGGCGTAGCTGTCGCCTGGAACCGTTGTGGAAATATCATAGGCACCGTGGCTAATCAGAGAAGACCAAGTGCTCCCGCCGGCAACGTCGGTAAAGAGTGAGGCCGACATAACAGTCAATCCATAAACGGTAGCATCTTCCCCTGGCGGCCTCTGTAGCCAAGCCACATAACCCGGCGGGAATGTCCAACCGTTATCATATAAAGCCAAATTATTGATTTGGATTTCATTGACAGGAACGGTCTGAATTCCATCCATCGAAACGCTAAACGTCTTTTCCCAGTCGGAAGCAACGCCAGCTACGGCGTTGACAGAAAACTGTCCAGACCAGCTAGCACCGTCTCCGCCAGTAATAGAATAACGGACTATATCAGCGTGCACTGTACCACACAGCGCCAGAGCAATAACTAATGGGAGGTACAATCGGGCTAACTTTGTTGTGCACATATTCATATATGTTGCGATTATCCCCCCCCCCCTGAACGCGTGTCGAGCTTTATCTTGCTGATTGGGCGGTGCAGACCGTACCGCTGTCTCCGGTTAATACGACCGGGCCATGATGACGCGTTGCGGACTCGGCTGGCCGGTGAGGATGCAGGTGCCGGCACCTTGGGCTTCGGCCGGTATCTGATCCGGTAAGGGAATGCAGCGGACGGTCGTCTCGAAACGCTTGGCCATCTCGTCTTCCTGCTCGTGGTCACCGGCCCAGTGGACCCAGGCGAATCCGGCATCTTTGCCGGCAAAATATTTCTCGAACTCGTCGAGGGTGTTGATGACGGCGGTGCGTTTGGTGCGGAAGGCGCGGGCGCGTTCGAGCAGCTCGCGTTGCATCGTGTCGAGGAGCGGCTTGATGCCGGCAAGGGCTTCGGCGCGGGGCTGGAAACTCTTTTTGCGTTTGCGTTGGTCTTGTTCAGTCTCACCGGAAACTTCGAGGACGAACCGTCGGACGATGCAGAGGCTGCCTTTTTCCAAATCTTTCGGGCCGATTTCGATGCGGACCGGGACA
>JBAWWR010000021.1:0-26154 GCA_037146675.1 Verrucomicrobiota bacterium
AGGAGTTGATGCTGGCGATGTACGACCACCCGGCGGAATTGCACCGGCTGATGGCGTTTCTGCGGGATGAGATGCTGAATTTCATCGGCTGGTTTGAAAAAGAAGGTTTACTGATGCCGAACAATGCCGGCAACCATTGCGGTAGTGGCGGGATTGCCTGCACCACAGAGTTGCATCCCAGCGAGACCAACACGCAGCTCCGTGATTACTGGGGCTTTGCGGAATCGCAGGAGACCGTCGGCGTGTCGCCGCAGATGTTCGATGAATTTATTTTGCCGTATCAGGTACCAATCTTGGAAAAGTTCGGCTTGAACTACTACGGTTGCTGCGAAGGCTTGGAGCACCGGCTGGAGCATGTGCTTAAGCGTGTGCCGCGATTGCGTCGAGTCTCAGTCGCGCCGAAAGCCGATCAGAAAATCATCGCCGATAAGCTAGCCGGCCGGTATGTCTTTGTTCGCAAGGCCGACCCGGTGCCGGTCTGCGTAGAATTTAACGAGGCAAATATCCGCGCCGATTTGCGGCGGACGTTGACACTGGCCAAAGGGCAGCCATTGGAATTGGTTTTGAAAGATACGCACACGATTCAGAACGAGCCGCGCCGGTTGAGTCGGTGGGTGGAGATCGCACGGGAGGAAGTGGCACGCACATGACTTCACGTGAACGATTGTTGACAGCCCTGAACAATGGCCGGCCCGACCGGTTGCCCTGTCAGGTGCATGGTTGGATGTCGTATTACCTCGACCATTACCTCGGCGGAATGGATTGGTATCAGGCGAACGCGAAGTTCGGTTTCGACTCCGCCATCTATGTTTCACCGGATTATATTTACGACCCGCGCGACTTGGCACGTTGGGAAGTCAAACGCGTGGACCTCGGCTTGGACGCCGACGGCAATCGGCTGTGGGACGAAACCATCGTCACGCCCAAGGGCAACCTGCATCATCGCGGCGCGTGGAATGAAGTCACGCCGTGGGAGACCGAAGACCTAATCAAGTCCGAGCAGGATTTCGCCTTGTGGGATGAGTTCTGTCCGGTACCTGTTCGTGCCGACTTCACCAAGATCCAAGCCGCCCGCGACAAGCTCGGCGAGAATGGGATTGTGCGCAGCCATCCGTTCAGCCCCGGTCAAGGCAGCCCGTGGCAAAGCCTCTGTTGTCAGGTCGGGACCGAGACGGCGATCATGTGGACATTCGACAAGCCAGACTTTGTCCATCAGGCGCTGGGCCGCATTCTCCAGAAAACGCTGCGCGTCACCGAGCTTTGGCAAGGCACACCGGCGGACATGGTCGAGACCGGCGGCGGGGCGGGATCGAATACCGTCATCAGCCCGGACTTGCACCGGCAGTTCTGCCTGCCTTACGACCAGAAACAACACGCCGCGCTGCACGCCGTCGGCCTGAAGATTGTCTATCACCTTTGCGGCGGCATCATGCAACTGTTGGACGTGGTAACGCAAAACGGCGCCGACGGCCTCGAAACGATGACACCACCGTCCATGGGCGGTGATTGCGACCTCCGCGAAGCTTCCCGGCGCGTTGGCGACAAACTTTTTTTCATCGGCGGCTTCGATCAGAATGCCGGCTTCGAACGCGGCACACCGGCGCGTGCCCGGCAATTGGTATTTGACTGTTTTGAGGCGACGAAGGAACAGGCCGGTTACATCATCGCGCCGTCGGATCACTTCTTCCAAGGCGACCCGACGAATCTGCAAGCGTTTGTGGACGCAGTCCGGGAATGCACCTATTGATACCGGCACTTTTCCAAGCTTGAATTGTCTAAATCGAACTCGCATGCTGCCGCTAATATTATGAACCACCGCGAACGTTTCATCGCCACCATGCACTACCAGCCGCGCGACCGTGCGCCGCTGTATGATTTTAATTATTGGGAGGAAACTATTCCGGAATGGCACAAGCAGGGCCTACCAACGACAGTCACCAACGCCAACGCGCGCGAGCATTTCGGACTCGATTGCAGTCTCGGTGGTGGCGCGCCCCCGTACTGGGGAGCTGGATGGAATTGCGATTTATGTCCGGGCTTCGAGGGGAAGATTCTCACCGACAACGGCGATGAGTACACGCAATTGGATGGCGACGGCGTGATTGTGCGCAAGCAACACGGCAAAGTTTCAATCCCAATGCACATCGGCCATACGCTCGTCGACCGGGAAAGCTGGCAGAAGCATTACCTACCCCGGCTTGATCCAAATCTGCCTGCGCGCCAGCCCAAAGATTGGGAAGCCCATGTCACCGCCTGGGCCAATCCCCAACGCGATCACCCGGTCTTCCTTTGGGGTGGCAGCTTGTTCGGTCGGTTGCGCGACTGGATGGGGATGGAAAACGTCGCGCTTGTTGTGTACGACGACCCGGCGTGGTTCGAGGAAATGATCGAGGCGCGTCTCAACCTGACATTGAGCTCACTCGAAAAACTATTCGCCACCGGCGCACGCTTCGAAGCCTGCGGATTGTGGGAAGACATGGCGTACAATGCCGGCCCCCTGCTCGCTCCTGAACATTTCAAACGCTATCTCGTCCCCGGTTACCGACGCATCAGCGAACTTTGCCGCCGCAACGGCTGCGATGTGATCTGGGTGGATTGCGACGGCAAGATCGACGACCTGATGCCGCTGTGGCTTGATGCCGGCATCAACTGCATGTTCCCACTCGAAATCGGCACGTGGGGCGCCGACGCCGTCAAATACCGGAAGCAATACGGCAAAGACCTCTTGATCATGGGCGGATTCGACAAACATATCCTCGCGCGCACCCAAAAGGAAATCGCCGCCGAAATCCATCGCCTCGCCCCGCTTGTCGAGGAAGGCGGGTTTATTCCGTTTGCCGATCATCGCGTTCCACCGGATGTGCCGCTGGCAAACTATATTTTCTACTGTGAAACCGCCCGACAAGTCTGGGGCAAAAACGTCAACCTCGAACCGATGGGAGCTAAACAATGCATCCAGTAATTAAAGAACTTCTCGCTGCCGGCTCCGTCGTTACTGACGGCGCCTGGGGCACGCAACTCCAAGCCCGTGGCTTACCAATCGGCGCTTGTCCTGACGAGTGGAACCTCACTCAGCCAGGCAAAGTAGAAGAAGTTGCTGCCGCCTACGTTGCCGCCGGTAGCCGCATCATTCTCACGAATACTTTCGGCGCTAACCGGATTCGCCTCGCCGAATTTAACCTTGTCGACAAAGTCGCCGAAATCAACCGGAGCGGGGCCGCGATCTCTAAAAAGGCCGCCGGCAAAAAGGCGCTGGTGTTCGCTTCCGTCGGACCGACCGGTAAGATGCTCGTTGCCGGTGATGTAACCGAAGCTGAATTGCGCACGGCGTTCACCGAACAAGCGCAGGCACTCAAAGACGGCGGGGCCGACGCGCTCGTCATCGAGACCATGGCCGAACTCGAAGAAGCGCAAATCGCGCTCGACGCCGCCAAGAGCACCGGCTTGCCGGTAGTCGTCTGTATGACATTTGATACCGGCGGTCGCACAATGATGGGCGTCGCACCCGACCAAGCCGCCAAGCAATTCACTGCCGCCGGCGCGGACGTTATCGGCAGCAACTGCGGGAACGGCATTGGCGCTTTCATTCCGATTTGCCAAGAATTACGCGCCGCAACCGCTTTGCCAATCTGGATCAAAGCCAATGCCGGCCAACCTGAATATGCGGATGGCAAAGTCGTCTACCGGATTACGCCGGAAGAATTCGCCGGTCACGCCCCGGCCCTGCGCGATGCCGGCGCGAATTTTATTGGCGGTTGCTGCGGCACGACACCAGATCATTTACGTACTGTCATCAGCATATTGTCGCGCCCATGAAAACACTCGGCTTTAAACCTGACTTCGCGTTAACAGCGAACCGCTTCGAAGCTTGGTGGCACGGCGAAATCGTCGACCGTCCGCCGGTAACGCTGTCGGTCAAACAGCAGCAACCGGATCGTGGACCGGTCTCGCGACATGCCACGCTCCGCGAGCGCTGGCTCGACGTCGAATTTGTCGTGGACTCCGCCATCGCGGCGATGGAAACCACGACTTATCTTGGCGATGCCTTGCCGGTGTTTTGGCCGAACATCGGCCCTGAAATCACAGCGACATTGTACGGCTGTGAATTGGAGTTTGGCGAAGTAACTTCCTGGTCAACCCCGGTCATTCACGATCCCAGTGATTGGAATCGCATTGCCACCGCACAACCGGATTTTTCCAACCTGTATTGGCAGAAATGCGAAGCGATGACCAAGCTCGCTATCGAGCGCTGCGATGGTCGGTATCTTGTTGGCCTGACCGATCTCCACGGTGCGTACGACATTCTTGCCGCATTGCGCGAACCGATTCATCTCTGCACTGATTTACTGGATTGCCCGGAATTGGTAGATCGCGCGGCGCGCAATGTGGCGCGTGGCTTTGCGGCGGCATTCGCACGCAACCGGGCATTGGTTAGTTCGGCCGGGATGGGTTCAGTTTTCTGGGCGCCCTGTTATCACGCTGGTGCGGCGTACATCCCGAGCTGCGATTTCTGGTGCATGGTTTCGCCGGCAATGGCCCGCGACTTGGTTTATCCAACACTCGTTACCGAAATGACCGGGCTAGAACGGAGTATTTTCCATCTCGATGGACCGCAGGCATTGCCCCATCTGGATTTGACTCTATCGCTGCCGGGATTGGGCGCGTTGCAATGGGTCTTCGGTGCCGGTCACGGCCCGGCATCACGCTGGCTCGATGTTTACCGGCGCGCCCGCGCTGCCGGTAAGAGTTTGCAAGTGACTGCCGAAAACGCTCAGGACGCGCTGACAGTATTGCGTGCGCTTGGGCCGGCCGGGTTGTGGTTCACAATTGACCAACCGTTTGAGTCCACCGGTGAAGCTGAAGCATTCCTTCGGGAAGTAGCGCGCGGTTAAGCTGTGCCACCGGCGATCGCAACAGTGATTTGCGTTTTGAGATAGCCGGTAATAGCAGCGATGATTTGCTGGACGAGCGCATCGGGAACGCCGTTGCCGTGTTTACTTTGCAGCCGCATATCGCAAGGCGTGTTGACATAATCAATCACAACGTATCGGTGATGACAATCCAACGCAATTTCGCTGCTAAAGAAATCCAATTCCGCCACACAGGCAATCACGCGGAGGATGCGCTCGAGTTCGGCAATATTGACAACACTGGAATCCTTCGACTCGAAGATGGTGTAACGGTGCGTGCGGTCGTCCCACCAGCACGGAATCACAGTGCCGCAGACATAATAGACACGAAACCATGCGCGCCGATCACCGATGATTTGCGGTTCGATGTTTTGCTGAACGAGAAACCGTTGACTGCGATGCGTGGCACGGACTTGGTTGACCTCATCGATATGCTTCGCGCCAGTCAGCACGCCGCGGCCGCCGCCACCTTTGGCAGGCTTGACGACGAATGGCTTAGCAAACGGCTCAATAGCGGCCGAGTTTAGGTGCGGCTCGCGATCGTGCGCCGGCAAGATGAGCGTGGTTGGTAGATGCAGTCCACTGGCGAGGAGTTCGCGGTGAATTTCCGCCTTGTCGCTGGCACGGAGGTAGTGATGATGCGCGTTGAGAACGCGCGTGCCTTTGGCGTGCAGAAGTTGATTGAGCTTGAGGAACTGCGCGTCTTCGTCGCTGGCGCGGTCAAGGAACCAGAGAAACTGGCGCTCGTCGCGTTCGACTTCACCGGCCGTCTGCGCAAGGTTGTGCAGACCGACAAGATAACTGGTAAGGCCGGCTTGGTGGAGCGACTGGTCGAGCAAGTGGATGAAGTCGGCGTCGTACTGCCAATTCCATGCCACGCCGATTTGGTGAAGCTTACCGGCGGCTGGCATGGTCTGGTTCGGTGGCAGCACACGTCGCGGAGGCGACGCTTCCGTCATCGAGCACTTCGGGGTACTCGAAAACTTTACCTTCGTAGTTGCGAATGATGACACGTTGCCGGTCGTGAGCTAAAATATATTGCGGACCAACCGGCACCTTGCCGCCACCGCCGGGCGCATCAATCACGTATTGCGGCACCGCGAAACCGGTGGTATGGCCGCGCAACGCTTCCATGATTTCCAGACCTTTGCGGACGGACGTGCGGAGGTGATGAGTGCCGCTGACGAGATCGCATTGATAAATATAATACGGCCGAACGCGGATCATGATCAGCTTATGCAGCAACTCTTTCATCACAGCGGCATCGTCGTTGACGCCGCGAAGTAACACGGTCTGGTTGCCCAGCGGGATACCGGCGTCAGCGAGGCGCGCACAGGCAGCTCGGACTTCTGCAGTCGCTTCGCGCGGATGATTTGTGTGGATATTGACCCACAGCGGATGAAACTGTTTCAGCATCGCGCATAACTCTGGTGTAATGCGTTGCGGTAAAAAAACCGGTATCCGTGAACCAATCCGCAGCAATTCGATGTGCGGAATCTCACGAAGTTGCCGGAGCAGGCGTTCGAGCCGATCATCGTTGAAGAGCAACGGGTCGCCGCCGCTGAGCAGCACGTCGCGGACTTCGCGATGTTGCCGGAGATAATCCAGTGCCGCGCTGAAATCGGTTTCGAGATGTTGTTTTCCCACTCCACTCACCACGCGGCTCCGTGTGCAATACCGGCAGTATGCCGCGCACCGGTCGGTCACCAAAAACAAGACGCGGTCCGGATACCGGTGCACCAAACCCGGCACCGGCATGTGCGCATCCTCGCCGCACGGATCAGTCAGCTCCCACGCTGCCGTGGTCGTTTCTTCGATGCGTGGCACGACTTGCCGGCGAATGGGACAATTCGAGTTACCGGCGTCAATCAAATTGAAAAAGTATGGCGTAATCGCCAGCGCCAGATGTCGGCCGGCCAACTGCACCCCCAGCCGTTCTTCCTTCGTTAATGGCAGGAGTTTTTCAAGCTGCTCCAGCGTGGTGATCCGGTGTTGGAGTTGCCACCGCCAATCATTCCAATCCGCATCAGGCACAGCCACCCAGCTCCCGCGTCCCACTGATGGGAAGCGGCTATTCAGCACGTCCGAACCTCCTCCAGGCTCCTTGTCTCGCATTGCAAATAAACTTATATGCCATATCGCCAGACTGTCAAGTCGTGCCGCCCAGTGGTTTGAATACGCACTCGCCGCTTGTCTTTCTGGGGCCGGCTTCCTAAAGTCACCGGTATGGCCACCGGTAAACTTTTAATCGTCGGAACGCCCATCGGCAATCTTGAAGACATTACGCTCCGCGCCTTGCGCGCGCTTCGGGAAGCCGATTATGTGGCTGCGGAAGATACGCGGCATACGGGGATGCTGCTGACGCGCCACGCGATTCGTAAACCACTCATCAGTTATCACGAGTTCAGCGAGGCGAAACGGACACCAGAACTGCTGGCCAAGCTGCGCGCTGGTCAATCCATTGCGTTGGTGTCGGATGCCGGGATGCCAACAATTTCAGATCCGGGCTTTCGCTTGATTCGGGCGGCGATTACCGACGGGATACCGGTGGAAGTTGTGCCCGGCGTATCGGCGGTAACGGCAGCGTTGGCGATGGCCGGACTAACGGCGGTACCTTTTTTGTTCCACGGCTTCCTGCCACACAAGTCCGGAGCACGCCGCAAGGTTTTGGAGCAGTTGGCGCCCCTACCCTGCACACTCGTCTTTTTTGAATCACCCTACCGGCTGAAGAAGACGCTGGCCGATTGCGCGGAAGTTTTCGGTACCCGGACGGTAGTGGTGGCACGGGAGTTAACGAAGAAGTTTGAGGAGATCCTGCGTGGCGATGCTAGCGCACTGCTAAAACGTCTTGAGCCGCGCGCGATTAAAGGCGAAATTACACTGGTTGTGGAAGGAAAAACCAAATGCAATTGATCACTAACAAACCTGCCATTGTGAACGAAAGCCGCTCACACAGATCAACGTTGTCGAGCATGCTTGGCATTTGTCTTCTGGCCGGGTTGTGCGCATGTCAGACCTCGACACCACGGATCGGCTCCGTCTGGGAAAGCCAACGCCTACAAGCTGTCCGGGCTGGTGATGAAGCTTTATTTCTGTCCGACCACGCAACGCAGCTAAGGACTGCCGGCAAAACATTACCACCGGACAAACAGGGCGTTGAGTTTTATGTTTCGTGGTCTGGACCGGGGATTGAGCTGGTCAGGTTCGAGTACCGGCAGGTAGGCCGGCCGGATAAGATTGCAGCCCAGCAATTCGTGACAGGAAAAACCCGGTCGCATATATTCTCAGTGGTCGGCGAAGAACACCGGCAAGGTGGCGCAATATCCGGCTGGCGCGTCAGCCTGTGGCGCGGCGAGCAATTGCTAGCGGAAAAGAAATCTTCGCTCTGGTGATGATGCCACACGCGACAGTCATTGAGCAATTCGATCAGACCGTGGCCCGGCATCCGCGCAAGGTTGCGGTGTTTTACGGTAGCGAGCGCATTACCTATCATCAGCTGTCGAGTCATATCCATGATTATGCCGGCCACCTGCAACAACTACACGCGGTCAAGCCTGGCGACAAGGTCGGCATCCTACTGAAAAACAGTCCGCGGTTTATTTACGCGCTATATGCGCTGCTGAAATCCGGCGCGACTGTGGTGCCGATTAACACGTTTCTGAAGGCACCGGAAATCCAGCACATCGTAGACGATTGCGGGCTGGGCTGTCTGATCAGTGAAGACGATTTCAATGACGCGACCGGCAAGCTGGAACGCGTACGCGTAATCCACACCAGGCAACTCGTGCATAAGAACCACACGGATCCGGTCTGGATGCAAGCGGCGGAATCTGATTTAGCGGTGATTATTTACACCTCCGGCACCACCGGTAAATCCAAGGGCGCATTACTCACACACCACAACATTGCCACCAACGTCAGCAGTTGCATTACGGCACTTGAAGAAACAACCGATGACCGTCTGACATTGCTGCTGCCAATGTTTCACAGTTTCATGCTGACAGTGTGCATTTTTATGCCGCTGTCCATGGGGGCCAGCATCGTGCTCATCAAGTCGCTACAGCCGTTCAAGCTCGCCATCCGTGAAATCATTCGCAACCGGGCGACGATTTTGGTCGGGATTCCGCAGCTTTTTCAAGCAATGGCGCAGGCGAAGGTACCGTTCTGGGTGCATTGGGTATTAAAGTTGCGGTTGGCGATTTCCGGTGCCGCGCCATTGCCCGGCGAAACGCTGACTGTCTTTGAACGCAAGTTCCGGTTTCCATTGCTAGAAGGCTACGGCTTGAGCGAGGCGTCGCCGGTAGTGTCGTTCAACCCGTTGCGCGGCGTGCGCAAGGCCGGTTCGGTCGGGTTACCATTGCCGGATATCTCAGTGAAGATTGTCGATGACCACGGCCATGAAGTCCCAACCGGCGAAGTTGGCGAAATCATTGTGCAGGGACCGAACGTCATGCGTGGTTACCATAACCAACCGACCGCCAACGCCGAGACATTACGCCACGGCTGGCTGTATACCGGCGATATGGGCAAGAAAGACAGTGACGGCTATATTTTTATCGTGGATCGTCGGAAGGAAATGCTGCTGGTGCGCGGCATGAATGTTTATCCGCGCGAGATCGAAGAAGTGCTGTACACGTTTCCAAATGTCAATGAAGCAGCTGTAATCGCGCGCGCCGATGACAAGCGCGGCGAAGCGCCGGTTGCATTCGTCAGCCCCAAGACCGGCACGGCTTTGGATTCCGCCGCGATTCTGCGCTACTGCCGGCAGCGGTTGGCCGATTACAAATTACCGCGGGAAGTTCGCATCATGCAGTCACTCCCACGCACCGCGACCGGTAAGATTGCCAAACTGGAATTAAAGAAACTCCTGTAGCGCGTTACCGGCCGATGATGCGCAGATACCACTGCACTATCGACTGGCCGTAGAAAATCCACACCACCGCCGCCACCACCAAGTACGGACCGTACGGGATCCGTGTCTGCCATTGCAACCGACGGAAAGCAATGCCGGACAATCCCACCAAACTCCCCAGTACGGAGGAGAAAAACACCGTGAATAAGGTGGCTTGCCAGCCGAGAAACGCGCCGATGGCGGCAAGCAGTTTGACATCCCCGAAGCCCATCGCCTCCCGCGGCAGCCAAATCCGGTCACTGGTTGCGTCAATTGGCCCGATTGTTACCAAGTCAAATTCCTGCCCATTCACGGTTAGCTTCGTCTCGGAAACCTCCACTGGCACAGACTCAAAAATTTGGTCGCCGAACTTCAGCGTCGCGGCTGAGAAAGTGATGCGATCGGATTGCCGGTAAAACAGATTTTCCCATGGCCAAACGTCGGCGTTAATGGTTACCCGCCGGTTGGCAATCTCAATCCTCGTATCGGACGTCAGGTCGAGTTTCTGTTTGCCGAATAGCAGTTTACCGGCCTCAACCACCACAAACAGCACGCCACCACCACACAAGATTCCGAGGAACGATTGCAGTAATGCGGGGATAGCGTCGGTCGGACGCAAGAGACTAAGCAAGACGCCAACCACAATACCGCCAAGTGTGATTTCGTTGGGGATGATTAAGTGTTCGCAGTCAATAAAAGTCGCCACGACTAAGCCGGACAACAGGATCCAGTAAATCACCGGCTCCCAACCATCGAATCGCAACCACACCGCCAAAAACGCGACTGCGGTTAGTAATTCTACAATAAAATAACGGGGCGTGATTGCTTCGCCGCAATACCGGCATTTGCCGCGAATCAACAGATACGTCACCAATGGAATATTGTGATACCAACGAATGTGCGTCTGGCAATGCGGACAGGCTGAGGGCGGTGAGACGATGGATTGTCCACGTGGCATCCGGTGGATGCAAACGTTCAAGAAACTACCAACCACTGCACCGAATACGAACACCACGCCATCAAAATAATAACGAGCCAAACCGGTCACGGCTGCGCTCCGTACACGGCCGTCCGCAATGCCCGCCGCATTACAGCCAACGGCGCTTTTCTTCCGGTCCAAATCTCAAACGCCTTCGCGCCTTGGTGGAGCAACATACTCAAGCCATTACTAACCTTCGCGCCGGCATCGGTCGCTTGCCGGAGGAGTTGCGTCTCTGCCGGCCGATAAATCGTGTCATACACTGCCAAGTTGGGCGAAAACAGCGCAGCCGGTAAGCCCAGCGAGTCCGCCGCTTGAAGTCCAACTGATGTCGCGTTCACTATCAAATCCACATCGGCCACCACGCGGCACAGGCTGTCAGCATCCAGTTCAATTGCCTGAAATTGTGTCTGGGTACCGGCAATTTCGGCGGCAATCGGCGCAATCTTTGCCGGTGTCCGGTTCGCCACAATCACCTTGGCCGCGCCGTCCAAAGCGCTTTGAATGGCAATTGCCCGCCCGGCCCCGCCGGCACCAAGCACCAACACGCGCTTGCCCTTCAGCGTCATGTCGAAATCTTCCTTGATACCTTTAGAGAATCCGTAGCCATCGGTATTGAATCCGACAAGCTTGCCATCCGTAACGACGACTGTGTTGACCGCACCTAGTTTGCGGGCTTCCGCATCCACCTCGTCCACAATATCCAAGGCCAGAATCTTATGCGGAACGGTTAGATTGACGCCCCGATAATTCAGATCACGGATACCGGCCAACGCGCTCCGCAGGTTTTGTGGTTCAACGTGAAAAGCGAGGTAGCACCAATTTAACTTGAGCGCAGCCAGAGCGGCGTTATGCATCGCCGGTGAGGCCGTGTGCGTGATCGGAGAGCCGAAGACCCCGACCACTTGAGTTGCGCCATCAATTTTCATCGACCGGTATTATAGTCGCGCCACAAGCCGCTTGAGAAGCTCCAATAATGGCTGCGGGTTAAGCCCTAAATAGATTACCCCAGCTGCCGTTGCCGCCAGTGTCACATTTAAATAGGCTGGCGTTTTTACTCGTTGCTCATTACGCGGCGGATGCACATACATGTGCTTGAGCAGGATCAAATAGTAGTACAATGACACGGCACTCATCGCGATACCGATGATAACCAACCAGAGCAGGCCGAAATTGACCGAGTCGCGTTCTACGGCCGCCATGAATAGGTAGAATTTACCAAAAAACCCGCCCAACGGTGGCACGCCGGCCAGCGACAGGACGAAAATCAGCATCAACAACGACAGAAATGGCGCGCGCTTAGCCATCCCGTCGAAGTGTTCCAGATTATCACCGCCGGCACGCTCCGACAGGGCTGCTACGACGCCGAATGCGCCGAGGTTCGTCAAGGCGTACACAATGACGTAAAAGAACACCGCGGTAGTGCCGGTTACTGACGCGGCGAGCAGGCCGACGAAGATGTAGCCGGCATGGGCAATACTGGAATAGGCGAGCAGCCGTTTGACATTGTGCTGCACAATCGCGGCGCAATTGCCCAGGACCATGCTGGCAACCGCCATAAACGCCAGCAACATCGTCCAGCCGGGCATCAGGTGACGCCAGAACGCTGTGCCTTGCATCCCGCCAAAGCTGAGCATCACAAACTTGGTGAGCACGAAGAAGCTCGCGACTTTCGAGCCGGTCGCAATGAAGGCCGTGACGGGCGTGGGCGCGCCTTCGTACGCATCCGGCGCCCAGAGGTGGAACGGCACCACCGCAACTTTAAATCCGAAACCAACGAGGATAAACAGCAATGCCACCACCAGCAGCGGAGTGCTGCCGACGGTCTGAATCACTTGCGCAATCTCGCGCAGGTTCGTTGTGCCGGTTACGCCGTACAAGTAACTCATTCCGAATAGTAAAAAAGCCGACGAAATCGCGCCAAACATGAAATACTTCACCGCCGCTTCTTGCGACCGGAGTGCGCCTTTGTGAAACGCAGTCAGGATGTAAAGACTCAGGCTAGTCAGTTCCAACGCGACAAAGACCGTGATTAGTTCCTCAGCGCTGATTAGCAAAAGCATGCCGATGGCCCCGAACAACAGCGTGGCGAAATACTCACCCACATGCCGGCCCACCGGATAATCAATCGAGATGACCACCGTCAGCACCGTCAACGCAATCACGACTAGCTTGAAGATTACCGTCAAGGTGTTGACGACCAGCGTGCCCCCCAATAGCGAGACCGGCGCCTGCTGTGTCAGCACCAAAATTGTACCGAGCAATCCCACCACGGTAACGATCCCAGCAATGCGCATCCGTTGCGGGATTTCCCGCGTATGTTGCAAAATTAGGTCACACGTCAGCGCAACAAACGCCGTTACCAGCAGCATGACTTCCGGTCCGAGCGCGCGAAAGACAGTCAGATAGTTCATCGCATCACCCCCGGGAACAGCGCCACGTTGGCTTTGATCATATCAAGCATGATGGACGGATAAAGCCCAAGAATTACCAACAACGCCATCAAGATTACTGCCGCCACCACTTCAGGACAAGTGATCCCCGGTAAGTTCCACCGCGATTCCCCTACTCCTTCGCCGTGACCGTGGCCACTACCGGTGGCATGTTCTTCTTCAGCAAAGAAAACCTTATGCAACGCCAATAAAATGTACGCCGCTGTGATCGCAATGCTAGCCGCCGCGCCTGCCGCCAGCCACGGACTCATCTGAAACGCGCCGATGAGCACTTGAATCTCCGCCACAAACCCGCTGAACCCCGGCAAGCCCATCGAGGCTGCACCGCCAATCAGGAATGTCCAGAACGCAAACGGAAGCGCTTTGCGCAAGCCGCCGAGTTCCTCGAGTTGCCGGGTGTGGGTCCGGTCATAGATCATTCGCCCAACCACAGCAAACAAAAGGCTCGCCACGACGCCGTGCGAGAACATCTGCAAGATCGCACCTGACATGCCGGTGACATTCAGCGTCGCCAACCCCAGAATCACGAATCCCATATGGCTGACACTCGAATAGCCGATGATGAACTTGAAATCCTTTTGCACGAGCGCCACCGCCGCACCATAAACGATGGCGATCACGGCGACCCAGGCAATAACCCACCGCCAGTATTCAAACCCCGACGGGAACAGCAGCATCGCCGCCCGCAAACAGCCGTACGCTCCGAGTTTCATGACCACGCCAGCCAGCAACATGCTTGCCGCAGTCGGCACCGCGACGTGACCGGTCGGCGCCCATGTGTGGAACGGCCACATACCGGCTAGCACACCAAATCCGACAAAGATTAGCGGGAAGACCCAGACTTGAACGTGACTGGCAATTGGATGCTTGGCTAGTTCCAGCATGTCAAACGTGCCGAGGCCGGCCGCGAAGTACGCCGCCAGCACCCCGATGAACACCAGCGCACTGCCGACGAAGGAGTACAACACCAGCTTCATCGCGCCGTATTCCTTCCGGGTCGAACCCCAGATCGCGATGATGAAATACTTCGGGATAATCGCCAACTCGTAGAACACAAACAACAAAAACAGATCCATCGCCATGAATACGCCATACACCGCACCAATCAGGGTCAAGAAGAACGCAAAGAATTCTTTGACCCGCTCTTCGATATTCCAACTGAACAGGATACCGGTCACGCAAACAAAGCCATTCAGTACTATCAGTGGGTAGTTGATGCCATCAACGGCGAGGTGGTAGTTGGTACCGATTACCGGGATCCACGGTACATTGACGACAAGCCAGAGCCCGGCATTACCACCCTTGATCCAGGAGTTGTAGGCGAAATAGCCAATCAGCGCGACTGTCAGTGACGCGACTCCAGTCAGCAGCGCCGTCCACCGAATCAGATTCTTCGCGTTCCGCGGCAAAAGCAACACCAGCCCGGCACCGAGGAACGAAATGTAAATTGACCAATCAGCACGCATCAGGGCAACACTCCAGTTACGGTTTTAATCAGGCCCACCACGGCATCATTCGACACCCGCGTCAGCAATGCCGGGTAAATACCGATCCCGAACATGAACACCATCAGCACGGCACCGATGAAAATCTCGCGAACCGTCATGTCGGGTAAGTCTTTCCATTTAATATTGAGCGGTCCGAAACAGACTTTTTGCATCATACCCAGCAGGAACACGCCGGTGACCACCAGCCCGATTGTCGCCGCACACGTCCAGCCGGCCACAATTGGGAACGCGCCTTTGAAGATCATGAATTCACCGACAAACCCGTTCAGGCCCGGTAAGCCGAGCGACGAGAACATCGAGATACCGAGGATACCGGCGTAGACCGGCATGATTTTACGCAGGCCGCCGTACTCCGCCAAATTCCGTGTGTGCGTCCGCTCGTAGATGACGCCGACCATAAAGAACAAGGCCGCCGCGCTGATGCCGTGATTGAACATCTGCAACATCGCGCCGTTCAGGGCCGCCGCTTTCTCGTTCATCACATCCTGGACGTTGTGCGCTGAGGCCACCACCGTGAAGATGCCGAGCATGGCGTAGCCCATGTGATTGACCGACGAGTACGCGACCAGCCGTTTGAAATCCGTCTGGGCCAGTGCCGCAAACGCGCCGAACACGATGCTGGCGAACGCCAGAAACATCAGCACATTCAAGTTCGCCGCCACCTGCACCGCATAGATCGGTAAAATAATTCGTAAAAAACCGTACACACCCATTTTCAATAGAATTGCGGCCAACACCATCGACCCGCCGGTCGGTGCCTGCGTGTGCGCATCCGGCAACCAGGTGTGAAATGGCCAGATCGGCACCTTGATGGCAAAGCCGAGGAATGACCCCCAGAATAATACCGTCATCATCCCCGCCGCGGTCAGATGCAGGCCGGTCTGCGTATTGATCAAGGTGATTGTTGCGCCAACCATCCCGGTCAGTTTACCGGTCGCAGCCAGCTGCCGCAGTTCAAGGAAGTCGAATGTCCCGGTCGCCAAATATAAGCAGCCAAACGCCACCAGCATCGCCACGCTGCCGGTTAACGTGTAGATGAAGAACTTAAACGAGGCATAGGTTCGTTCCTCAGCGCCCCAGATCTTGATCAGGAAATACATCGGAATCAGTCCGAGCTCCCAGAAAATAAACCAGTGGAAGAAATTCAGCGCCGTAAATACGCCAAACATCCCGGACTCCAACAGCAAGAATAGGAAGAAAAACAGTTTAACGTCCTTCTCCAGTTTCCAGTGCGCCAGCAACGCAAGTGGCGTAATGATCGCTGTCAGCAACACCATCGTCACACTCAGCCCGTCCACGCCGAGCCGGTAATCCACATTGAGCGCGCGAATCCACGTAAAGCGTTCCTCGAACATCAGCGCCTGTGACGAATCAAACACGAGCCAAGCCTTGACGGTCAATGCCAACGCGACAAGACTAGTCAGCAGCGCGACGAGCTTGATTGTCCACTCCTGTTTCTTTCCAAGCACGGCCACCACCAGTGCGCCAACTAACGGCGTGAAGCTAATCCAACTCAAATATGGAAACGCGCAGTTCATGATTTTAAAAAATAGACCACGAGGAGAATAATCGTGCCGAGACCCAGGACGCGGAAATAGGTCTGGATTCGGCCACTCTGAAGTTTCGACATTAACCAGCCTGAACCGCGCACGGTCTGGCAGCCGGCATCAAAGCCGCCGTTGATGAAGAACTCATCGCCCACCCACCGGCAGACATGCGAAATACCGCGGACCACCCAAACAATCGAATGCAGGAGGCCGTCGACCACTCGCTTGTCAAGCACCCGGAACAGCATGCCGGTCGCCATGGTCGCGCGGATGATTGTCGCCTCGTAAAATTCGTCCACGTACCATTTCCGGTTTAAACACGTGAACAGCCCGCCCAGCTTGGCTTCCAATGGATCTGGATTGCTCGCGTGTGTCTGCGGATTGCGGCCATACAACACCCAGCCAAATAGAATCCCTAAGACACCGACGCTAATCGACAACCCCATTACTAACACCTTACCGGACAGCAGTTCTTCTTCCGCACCAAGGTAGTGCGCGTACTGGCCACCGTAGAAACCCAAACCGATAGCAAAGAGACTCAGAACAGCAATCGGCAACCACATATTCCACGGCACCTCGTGCGGTTCGTGACCGCCATGTCCGTGCGATTCGGCGTGGTGACCGTGGTCATCGCCGCCGCGCCACTTGCCGCCAAAGACCATGAACATCTGGCGCGTCATGTAAAACGCCGTCAGGAACGCCGCGAAAGTTGCCATCCCCCACGCCACCTTGCTTCGCTGGAATGTCACGAGCAAGACTTCGTCCTTCGAAAAGAAGCCGGCAAACGGGTAGACGCCCGACAGTGCCAACATTCCGATGAGATAGCACACGAATGTGATTGGCATATACTTCCTGAGCCCACCCATTTTGCGCATGTCCTGCTCGTGGTGGGTTCCGACAATCACGCAGCCGGACCCGAGGAACAACAGCGCCTTGAAAAAGGCGTGTGTCAGTAAATGAAATTGGCCCGGCACCAAGCCACCCGCGCCGAGCGCCATCACCATAAAACCAAGTTGCGAACAGGTTGAATAGGCCAGCACCCGTTTGATATCGAACTGCGCCACTGCAATCGTCGCCGAGAACAGCGCCGTGAACGCGCCGACATACAGCACCATATCCATCGCAAATGTCGGATGTTCCACCGAGCCACCGGCGATAAACAGCGGATACATCCGGCCCACCATGAAAACGCCGGCTGCCACCATCGTCGCCGCGTGGATCAAGGCGCTGACCGGTGTCGGGCCTTCCATCGCATCTGGTAACCACACGTGAAGTGGGAACTGTGCGCTCTTGCCCATCGCGCCAATAAAGAGCAGTACAGCAATCGTCGTCGCCACCGACCAACCGAACCAGCCGGGCCCCATGAGTTGGACGCCGATTTGCTGGAGGGCACCGGTTCCTTCCGCTGTATAAAGATTCAGCGTGTGGGTTTTCCAGAACAACATCAGAATCCCGAGGAAGAAACCGACATCGCCGATGCGGGTGGTAATGAATGCCTTCTTACAGGCCGCCGCAGCGCTTGGTTTATGGAACCAAAAGCCGATGAGTAGATAACTGCACAATCCAACCAGCTCCCAGCACATGAACAGTAGCAAGATGTTGTTGGACACGACCAACCCGAGCATTGCCGCCGCAAACAAACTGAGGAAACAGAAGAACCGGGTAAAATTCTCGTCGCCGTGCATGTAGCCGGTGGCGTTGACGAAAATCCAGAACCCGACAAACGTGACCATCGCCGCCATCGCCGCGGTCAGCGGATCGAGAATGAAACCCAATTGCAGCGAGGTGCTGCCAAATTCAAACCACGTGAAATTGTAAAACTCCCGCACGGCTTCGTGGTGTCCCAACGTGGCGATGAATGCACGGATTGCTAGGACGCAGGCCAACCCCATCCCTGTGATGCAGATCCCGGCCGACAGCTTCCGCGCCCGGCGCGGGAGCAACGATTGAATAGCCGCCGCGACCAGCGGGATTGTCGGGATGAGCCACTGTTGGCGGGCGAGTTGTTGTAGGTGCGCTTCCATATCAACCTTTCAACGCCCGCATCTCATCCACATCCACGGACTTGTAGTGCCGGTACACCGCGATCACTAGCGCGAGGCCGATGGCGGATTCAGCCGCAGCAATCGCGATAGCAAAGATGGCGAACAATTGCGCCGTCGGCACGGCAAAATGTTTATAATGCCAGAAGGCAATCAAGTTCAGAATGGCCGAGTTAAACATAACTTCAATACCCATCAGCACGATGATCGCGTTCTTGCGCGTCAGTGCGCCGGCAAGTCCGATTGCAAACAAGATTGCCGCCAAAATTAAATAATGTCCCAGAGGAATGTTCATCGCGATTTCCGAATTTCTTCCAGCGCAATTACAACCGCGCCGATTAATGCCGCCGTCAGAAGGACCGCAATTGCCTCCAACGGCACCACCCACCCGGCCACTAACGCCTTGCCGATCTCAGCGACAGAACCTTGCGCCTTGTCGCCGGACGGCAACGTCGCCGCCAGTTTATCGCTCTGAATCGCTCGCGTGAGTAGACACGCCAGCACGGCGGCAATCGCCGCGCCACTCCACCATTTCATGCCGAGTAATTCGCGCGGTCCGTCAGTGCCGGTCACATTGTGCGTCAACATAATCGCGAACAAAATCAGCACCGCGACCGCGCCGACATAGATCAAGATTTGCACCGTGCCGAGAAAGTCAGCTCGCAATAGAAAATAGTGTGCCGCGATTCCGATGAAAAATAGGATCAACGCCAAGACGCAATGCACAAGATTGCGGAGCGTGACCGCTAGCACTGCGCCGAGAACTGTAACCGCTGAAATTACCCAGAAGGCTAGGTTCATACGTACCGGTACTCCCGCTTTTCGAGTTTGGCGGATGCATTACATTTCGCAATCACGAGGAACCAAATCACCAACCAGCCGGTCGTGACCGCCCAGGCCAACGGCCGTGGCGTCAGGAAATGCCAGAGGCCGACCGCGACGATGTTGACCAGCGCCATCGGCAATAGAACTTTCCACGCGAATCCCATCAATTGATCCACGCGTAACCGCGGCCACGTGCCACGAATCCAAATATTCAACACAATCATACCGGCGAGTTTACTGAAGAACCAGAGCATCGAGATCAAACCGCCGGCCAACCCCGGCCCACTGCCGGGCCCCATGTAACCACCGAGAAACAACGTCACCGTCACGCCTGCCATCGCCATCCCGGCGAGGTATTCGCCCATTTGGAAGAGCGCGAACTTGAAGCCGCTGTACTCGGTGTGATAACCGCCAATCAATTCCGATTCCGCTTCCGGCAAGTCAAACGGACACCGCGCTGATTCTGCCAGTCCACCGATGACAAACAACACAAAGCCCACCAGTCCCCACGGCCGGAACACGTACCAGTTGGAAACATTCAAGATGCCCCCGCTCTGCCGCTCCACGACGGTCAACGTCGAAAGCGTCCCGGCAGCCATAATCACCGCGACACCGGCCATCACTGTCGGCACTTCGTAGGAAACGACTTGCGCCACCGCCCGAACCGCGCCGAGCAGTGAAAATTTATTACGCGATGCCCACCCGGCCATGAACAATGCAATCGCTGAGATCGTGCCGACCGCCAGTGCAAACAGCACGCCGATTTGCAAATCCACTGCCACCATCCCCGGCGCAATTGGCACGACTAGATACACCAGCAATCCCGGCACGACAATCAAGACCGGCGCGAGGAAGTGCGTAAACTTGTCTGCCGCCCGCGGCACAATGTCTTCCTTCAACAAGATTTTTAATCCATCAGCCAGAGGCTGGAGAAGGCCGAACGGGCCGACGCGATTCGGGCCATACCGGTTTTGAATGCGACCGAGTGCTTTTCGTTCGACTAAAGTCGTCACCGCAAAGATTGCCGGATAGACACCGAAGATGAAGGCAATCGGAATTATAAACGCCGTGCCGCGCACTGCCCAATCAGGCAGACTAGCAAACGTTGCATGCAATAGTTGGTAGAGCGCTTCCATGTCAGGTCACTACTCCGGTTGGCGCCGGCGGCGGTTGAGCTGCCGCTTTTGCTGCTGCTGCCGCAACCGCGGCGGCCTTCTTGGCAGCCTTCGCTTCGGCTTCAGCCTTGAGCTTGGCATCCACTTCGGCGGCCTCGGTCGGCTTAATCTGCCGGTAATACGCGTTCGACTTCAACAAATCCGGCAAGCGCTGCACCAAATCATTAAACCGGTCATACTTGGATTTTTCGTAGTCATTATCCATCTTGATGGACTCGAACGGGCACACCTCGACGCAAATCTGGCACTGCATGCAAACACTGATATCAATGTCGAACATCTTTGGCCGTTGCAGCGGTTTGCCCTTGTCGTCGCGATCCATGACGATGTAGATGCACTTCGGCGGACATTCGACTTCGCAAATTTTGCAGGCGGTACAACGCGGTTTGTCGGGCGACTCGTCGAATACCAAGAACGGGAATGTCCGGGAATTCTCCGGCGTCTGAACGCGCTCTTCCGGGTATTGCACAGTGACCAATCGGTCTTTGCAAAAATAGCTTCCGACAAAATTCCGGGCTGTCACCGCCAAGCCTGCCACCAAACCTTTACCGGGGTAATTCATTAGCGGTCCACCTCACCCAGCACGATGTCGATACTGCCGAGAATAACAATCGCGTCCGACACCTTCTGTCCGACGCACATATCTTCGAGTACCGTCAAATTGATAAAGCTCGGCGGGCGGACGTGATACCGGTACGGCTTTAGCCCGCCTTCCGATACGAGATAGAATCCCAACTCGCCCTTCGGTCCCTCGACCCGCCCATAACCATCACCGGCCGGGATCTTAAATCCGCGCAGCTTGACTTCCACCGCTTGCGCCGGCCCGGCGGGAATGTCGCGCAACGCCTGTTGCAAAATCTTCAACGCCTCGCGCATTTCTAATACGCGGATGTAATACCGGTCATAAACATCGCCGACTTGACCGACTGGCACGCCAAACTCGAGCCGGTCATAAACACCATACTTGTCCACTTTCCGAATGTCATACTCAACGCCACTTGCACGCGCGACCGGGCCGCTAATACTGGCGGCAATCGCGAGCTCCTTCGGCAGAATGCCGACGCGTTGGCACCGAGCGAGTACGACCTCATTGGTGGTCATTAACTTCTCAAATTCATCAAGGAACTTAGGAAACCGCGCAACGATTTCGCGCGCCATCGCCAGCATCGGTTCATCGAGGTCGACGCGGACGCCACCGAACCGCATGTAATTACACATCATCCGCGAACCGCAGACGGTCTCGAAGAAATCCAAAATCTTTTCACGTTCACGGAATGCGTACAACAACGGCGTACCCCAGGCTCCGCAGTCCTGCAACAGGAACCCAATTGCCGAAGCGTGGTTTTGCAACCGCGACAGCTCCGCCATGATTACGCGGATATATTCAGCGCGTGCCGGCACCTTGATACCGGCTAGCTTCTCGACTGCCAACGCATACGCCCAATTGTTGGACATCGAGTTAAAGTAATCGAGCCGGTCGGTGTATGGCATCGAGCCGAGCCAAGTCAGCTTTTCGGCGATCTGCTCGTGATTCCGGTGGAGGTAGCCCACAACCGGCTTCAAGGCGCGCACAATTTCGCCATCCAGCACAACGTCCATCCGAAACACGCCGTGCGTGCTGGGGTGCTGCGGGCCAATCGAGATTTCGAGCGTCTGCGTCGAAATCGTACCGTCTGGAATAGTGGCTGGCTCGGTAATCATTTCTTTACCTCCGCCACTGCCGCGCTGGGCGGCATAATTCCGCCGTCAGCTTTGGCGCGTTTTAAAACTTCATCGTGCGGAGTCGGTTCCCACTCGTAATCCGCCGGCGGAATGTAATCCTTCCGCATCGGATGATCGACAAACTCATTCCACATCAAGATTCGCCGCAAATCAGGATGGCCGGTGAACTTCACACCGTACAAATCAAATACTTCACGTTCTTGAAACTCACAACCACGCCAGACTGGTGTCAACGACGGGACGCGACATTGCTCGAGTTCCCGAGGGGCGCGCACTTTCAAAACAACCGGGCCGTGCTTCAGTGCCACGGAATATAAATGATAAACGACTTCGACAAAACCTTTCGCAAAACGATCTACGCCGGTCACCGACGTTGCAAGATAATCTACGACAGTTATACACGTTGCGGAATAATCCACACCGGTCACGCAGGAACAGAAGTCCAAGCGGCAAGTCGGGTCGTCCTTAAGATAGCGCGCGACGGCGACCGCGTGTTCGCAATCCACGAGCAGCGCCGGCTGCGCAGCGGCGGGTGTCGAAGGAATAATCTCGAGCACCGCGCCGGGCACGGCAGCACGAATGGCCTCGCAAAGTTGTTCAATGGTGGGCATCACGCTGGTTTCTTCGGCTCCGCGTTAGTCACGTCAGCGTAATCCTTCGGCGGCTGCCAGACTTCGAGATTCGCCGCCGGCAACAAATTGTGCTCGCCGCAAACTGGAATTGGAAATTCGGTCGTCGCCTTCGCGTCATACCACCGCGTTCGGTCAATGTGCTGGCCGGTGATTTTCTCCTGGAGCGTAATGATTGCGTGCAGCAATGCTTCCGGCCGCGGCGGGCAACCTGGGATATGCACGTCTACCGGGATATAGCGGTCAACACCTTTGAGCACGTTGTAGCCGTCCTTGAACGGTCCGCCCGAAATTGCGCATGCGCCCATGGCGATGACGTATTTCGGTTCCGGCATTTGGTTGAAGAGCCGCACAACTTGCGGCGCCATCTTTTTTGTGACCGTGCCGGCGACAATCATCAAGTCCGCTTGCCGGGGCGTTGCGCGAAAGACTTCCGCGCCAAAGCGTGCGAGGTCATACCGGGCGGCGGCGGCGGCAATCATTTCGATCGCGCAACACGCCAAGCCGAATTGCAACGGCCAGATAGAAGATTTGCGGCCCCAGTTATAAAGCCACTCGGTCGAGACGACGAAAACGCCCTGCTTCTGCATTTCACTTTTCAGTCCTTCGTCGATCATTTCCACTCCAATGCGCCTTTGGTCCACGCATAGACCAAGCCTTCGACCAGCAGCAACACAAACACCATCACCGCAATGAACGACCCGAGGCTCAATCCCGCAAACGCCACTGCCCATGGATATAGGAACACCGTTTCCACCGCAAAAATCACATACACCAGCGCATAAATGTAATAGCCGACGCGGAATTGCACCCACGGATCACCTTTGGCGGTGAGGCCGCATTCATAAGTGTCGGTCTTAATTGGCGTCGGTTTATGCGGCGCAAGTAGCCGCGACAAAATTAGCGGTGCCAGCGGAAAAGCCACCGCCACACCGAGAAACACCACGACAAATAGATACTGTGTCGAATATGAGTCCATTTCAGAATCGGTAACAATCAACCCTGCGACAGGTTACTCAGAGTTCCTAACAAGATTGACGGAACTTGTCAACACGCCGGCAAGGCATTGTAAAAACTTCGGTGGTTTTGAGCTGCTGTTTACTTTCTCACCGGCAGATAGTTGACTAGCAGGCTGGCGCCCTTGCCGGGGATTCGCAGTTGCAAGCCGGTCTGTAGCTCCTTGCCGGTCATGGTGGTGCTAGTCAGGTGGCGGGCTTCGTCGCTGAATTCAATTTTATAGCTGGTGTCGGGATTGAGTCCGCGCAAGGCAACACTGATGCCGGTCGTTTCACATTCTTCATGCCGGAAAGCCAAGACGAGGCCCGCGTTTAAATCAGCACGGTGAAATTGATAAGCCACGAAGTGATCAGCTGCGAGTGCGGCCCCGGCCAGCGGATAGAAGTCGCCGTACCAGTATTTCTGATTGCCCTTGGCCTCGGCGATGGCAGCCTTCGCGACCGCCATGGGAAAACCCGGGGCCAGATAGTCGAATTGGAGTGCGACGCCGAGGGTGGCGCCGCTACGGAAGTCGTATGGTTCCGGTGTCCACGGACCAGCGGCATGGAGCGGGAGATATTGGCCAAGGTTGGCGGTCTGGACTTGATTCCGCTCGGAATGCCCCGGGAAGCAATTGGTGTCGCTGCGCCAGAGCGGGACCGAACGCTTGCAGATTTCGATGTCGAGGCGGCGGCCACCGCTGGCGCAATTGTCGATCAGCAGGCCGGGATGCTTGGCGAGAAGTTCGTCCCACATCGTATACAGCCCTTCCACGTACTGAATCTCGGTGATCCCCCGCCGGTCGAGCGTGTCGTTGGCGCGCCAAAAGGGTAGCGGATCCATGTTGAAATCATTGCGATAGAGGTCGACGCCATACTCGGTAATCCGCTTGGACAAAAGGTCGGTCAGATATCGGCGAGCGGCGGGGTTGTTCAGTTTGTAAAGTCCCCAGTCTTTGCCGGCCAAGACGAACTCGGGATGTTCGGTCGCAATTTGGGTGCCGGGACCGACGCGCTCCGGCTCGAACCAGAGGATGAACTTCAGTCCCAACTGGTGGCACGCAGCACTGACCGGTTTCAAGCCGTTCGGGAATTCCTCCGGCTTGGTAAACCAGCTACCAACGCCGTGTGGGAATCCGCCCGGGAACCAGGTCGCGTCCAGCCAGAGGTGATCGGCACCCAGATCAGCGGCGGATTTCGCGGCGGCGATCTGGCCTGCCTCCGTCGCCCAATCAGTCCGGGTGAACGAGTACCGGTCGTAACATTGCAGGGCGATCGGTAGCGACACCGGTCGGCCTTTGCTTTGCGGCACGTAGTGGAACAGCAGGAGCCGGCGCCACCGATTGTGGGCGGTGATGCGGTCGCCAGTCCACGGCATGATGACAATGCGCGGCGTCCGAACCTTCTCGCCGGGCCGCAAGAAAAAGTGCGTGATTTCCATTCCGGCCGTCAGCCGGGTTGGCCCGTCTTTGGTGCGTTCGAGGACTGACACCCATTGCCCGGACCAGCCGATGGCAACGATTGCGCCCCGGTTGCCAGACTGGAGATTAAAAAAAGGGAAGGCCGTGATGTTGGAGGAGCGGCCGCCAGTCGGAAGCATCCGGATGGCGTTGTTCGGTGCCAATTCATTCTTGAATGGCGTAAAGGACTTGTCGCCGCAGGCATCGCCCTCAAGCCGGTGGACGATGAGCGACTGGTTGACGTCATTCGTGTCCAGCATCACGTCGAGTGCCTGAATGCCCTCGATAATCGGCGTGTCCGTGGTGCCGGTGTTTTCAAAATGCAGAACCCAGTCGACCGCCGGATATTGCTTAAACACTTTGACCGTGGCGGTGACCACCAATCCTGTCTGCTTGTCGGCCCAGCGCACCAAATGTTCGACGGCCACATTGTTTTGTGTCGTCGTGACATCACGTTTCCAGCTCGGTAGAAGTTTTTCCGACCTGACACCGCCATAGATAAAAAAGAACGGCGGTGCGCCAGCTGTCAGCAAGCCTTCAATCTTGGCAGAAATCCCGGCAAACGAACTACCGGCCCAATCGATTACCTGTTGAATCTCGGCTGGACCGGCCATCACCGCATCTAGCGGCGCGCTGGCTGGAATATCATTATCGGTCGTGGTTCGCATTGTTATGACTGGCCCATGCCGGCGAGGATGAATTCGATACTGCGATTGACCACGCTCAACGGCAATGGCCCACAATGCCCCATGCCAGGCACTTCGACGTACTCCACGTTCATCTTCCGGGCGCGCATCGCGGCTACCATCTTGTCGCTGTGATACTGCTTGTTGACCGCCATGTCTTTCCCACCGTGGATGATCAAATAGGGAATGTCCGGCATTGCCGCCACTTGCTGCAACGGTGAATGTTCCGTCAGCATCGGTTTCATGTCATCCGGATAACCCATCGCATGCCGAACGGTCGGCGGCAGATCCGGCCGCTCGTGAAAGTGATACTCCAAATCGCACACCGGACA
>JBAWWR010000022.1:0-25627 GCA_037146675.1 Verrucomicrobiota bacterium
CCCGGCAAGTGGTTGGCCACCGGCGATTTCTGGGATGGCTTCTTCAATCCGACCTACTGGCCGTCGTTAATAATGCGCACCGGCGTCTGCGTGATGCTGGCCGGGTTGTACGCTTTGCTCGTCGCGTCCCGGCAACCTGACGGTGACTTCAAAGTGCGGATTGTCCGTTACTCGGCGACGTGGGGCCTGCTCGGTCTCGCCGTAACGGCCCTCGCGCAAGGCTGGTATCTCAAAACCATCTTGCTCACGCTCACCACAAAAATCCTACCCGGCCCTGTGCTCGCACTCCGGTCCGCCGCGTGGCTGGCGATTGCGATTGGCGGATTGCTGATGCTGGCGTGGTTGCTGGCGCGACGCTTACCGGTCGTCATTGCGGTGTTGTTGATGGCGGTCGGGCTGGCGTGGTTCGGCGCGTTTGAATCGTTCCGCGAATCCGTCCGCAAACCGTACGTGATTACCGGCTACATCTACGGCAACGGCGTCGAAGTCGCCAAGACCGAAAAGTACAAAAAAGAAGGCTACCTCGCCCAAATTCCGTACCGGACCGGCAACGACGGTGCGGATTTGTTCCGGCACGCCTGCCGGAGCTGTCACACGATGGATGGCTACCGGCCGCTCAAACCGGCATTCGCTGGCACCGACCCGAAATTCATCGCCGACATCGTCCGTGGAGCGCATTTGCTGAATGCCAATATGCCGCCGTTCCTCGGCACGCCGGCCGAGGCCGACCAAATCGCCGCTTACATTTACCGGCAAGTTGACCAGCGGCCGCTCGACCAGATTTATCCGGCCGCGGATTTGGGCCGGCAAGCTTTTGCGACCCGGTGTGCCAAGTGCCACAAGCTTGGTACATCGACCGACAAATCAAAATCGTTTACCGGTCAGAGCGCCGAAGATCTCAATAGTTTGCTCGATAGTTTGCCCGAGCTGGCCGACGGCATGCCGGCCTACACCGGCAATGCCACCGAACGCGCCGCGCTCGTGGCTTACCTCCAATCGCTTGGAAAGGCGGCAAAATAATGAACCTCCCGAATTACGAATTTCTCTCCGCACCGATCCAATTGATCACGGTGCTGCACATTCTCACGTTAAGCCTGCATTTTCTGGCGATGAACCTGCTACTCGGCGGCGTCATCATCGTGCTGATTGCCGGCTTCCGCAAACAATGGGATGACCCGACGCTGGTGAAATTTGCCAAACTGTTCCCGGTGGCGATGGCGGCGACAATCACGCTCGGCGTCGCGCCGTTATTGTTCCTACAATTGGTTTATCACCGGCAGCTCTATGCGGCGGCGATTGTCAGCGGTTGGTATTGGTTATTAGTACCGGCAGTCGCGGTGGTGGTTTATTACTCGCTCTACCGGACATCATTAAAAGGCGAACGGACTGGCAAACTCAGCCTGCCGGCATTGCTGCTGGCGTTGGCGGGATTGCTTTACATTTCACTCGTGTACAGCTCCGTTTTCGCCATGGCCGAACGGCCGAAGCTCATTCACGATCTCTACGCGCAAGACCAATCCGGTTGGGCCTGGAACCCGGAAATCGGCAGTTATCTCCTGCGCTGGCTGCACATGATTTTGGGCGCGCTCGCCGTCGGCGGTTACTGGATCGGCACCATCGGCAAAGACTCACCGGCGGCATATCAGACCGGTAAACGATTTTACATGGTCGGCGTGGCGCTCGCCGCCGTTACCGGCAGCGCGTATCTGATGACAGTACCGGGCTTGATGCACACGCGCGCCATCTGGGGATTACTTGTCGGCATTCTGCTCACGCTCGGTTCGATGCATCTCTTCTTCAAGAAAAAATTCTGCACGTCCGGCGTGTTGTTGCTCGGCTCAATGTTGACGATGGTCTACGCCCGGCACATGGTCCGGTTGCTGCACTTGGCTGACACCTACCGACCCGACTCGATGCGCTTCGCGCCGCAATGGGGACCGTTCGTCATGTTCCTCGTTTGCTTCGTGGTCGCGCTGGCAGTGGTGGCATACATGGTGCGGTTGCTGACCGCCAAACGCGCCTAGCCTTTGCGCAAGACCGTGTCGCGGACTGCCGGTAAGAGATCGGGATAATCCAAAGTGTAATGCAGGCCGCGCGACTCCTTCCGCTGGAGCGCACACTCGATGATTAGCTCCGCCACGAGCGCCAGATTGCGCAACTCGATCAAGTCGGGTGTGACTTTGTAGTTCCAGTAAAATTGGTTGATCTCGGACTGCAAATTCTGAATCCGCGACCGGGCGCGCAATAACCGCTTATCCGTCCGCACAATGCCGACGTAGTCCCACATCAACCGGCGAATCTCATCCCAGTTATGCGTCACCACCACCAATTCATCTGGATCGCCGGCGTTGCCGCTCTGCCACGCCGGTAAATTTGTCAGCTGCGATTTATTCTTGGAAAGCTTACCGGCCAACACCGCCGCGCGTTCGGCGATCACGACGGCTTCGAGCAACGAATTGCTCGCCAACCGGTTTGCGCCGTGCAATCCGGTACAGGCGACTTCGCCGGCAGCCAGCAACCCGGCAATGTCGGTCTCCCCATTCACAGTCGTGACCACGCCACCGCATTGGTAATGCGCGGCCGGCACCACCGGCAATGGCGCCTTCGTCATGTCGTGACCGTATTCGAGGCACTTGGCGTAAATGTTCGGAAACCGTTCCTTCACAAACCTGGCATCCTTGTGTGTGATGTCGAGCGCCACGCAATCCGCACCGGTCTTCTTCATCTCGGCGTCAATCGCCCGGGCCACCACATCGCGCGGCGCGAGGTCGGCCATCTCGTGATACTGGCGCATAAACGGTTCGCCGTCCTGACCACGCAAGATCGCGCCTTCACCGCGCACCGCTTCGCTGATCAAAAACGTCCGCGCCCGCGGCTCGTACAGACAGGTCGGATGAAATTGCACAAACTCCATGTTCGCCACGCTCGCGCCGGCCCGGTACGCCATCGCCACGCCGTCGCCGCTGGCGATGTCCGGGTTGCTCGTGTAGAGGTAAACCTTGCCGGAGCCACCAGTCGCCAGCATCGTTACCGGCGCCGCATACACCTCCACCGCATTTCGCTTCTCGTCCAGCGCGTAACAACCGAGACACCGGTTATCGCCAGGCATTCCCAGCTTCTGGGTCGTGATCAAATCAATCGCCAGCACATCCTCAAACACCTGAATGTTTGGATTTGCCGCCACCGCCGCGAGCAAAGCGCGTTCGATTTCGCGCCCGGTAATGTCGCCGGCATGAAGCACACGCCGGCGGGTGTGCCCGCCTTCCCGTCCGAGGTCGAATTCGCCGCCGGCATCAGCGCTGAATTTCACACCGGCGGTGATCAGCTCGCGCACTAAACCCGGCCCTTCGTCGACAATCGCGCGAACAACTTCTTCCCGGCACAAGCCAGCGCCGGCCGTCAGCGTGTCGCGGATGTGCAACTCAAACGTATCGTCTGCACCCATGACCGCCGCGATGCCGCCTTGCGCGTAATTCGTGTTGGATTCGGTCCGGTGTTTCTTGGTAATCAGGCCGACTGTGCCGGTGGCCGCGACCTTGAGCGCGTACCATAACCCGGCAATGCCGCTGCCAATGACGAGGAAATCAAAATCGTGTTGAGTCGAGTCCGCCATGCCGGCAGTGTAAGCGACCGGTGCCCCGGCGTAAAGCGTGCCGGTGGTTTTAGGCGTAGTGAAATTGCGCCGTGGCCGTGCACGTTTCACTGGAAATCAAGCGGACCCAATGGCCACTGAAACCGGCGGGGAACTTATGGTGGACATAGTGGTTGGCCGCGAGATTGAAGCTCTGATACTCGTCAAACGTTCCGTCGCCCAGGAAATCGATCTCGACCCGGAAGCAGGTTGCCTGTTGCCCATCGTTTTTCAGGTGCAGGCATTTCTTGTCGAAGCCGGTCATGAGATAGGGATCTGAAGGCTGGCCAGCCTCGACCTTGGTCTTGCGCCACGGTCCGCCCCAGCCGCGTGGTTTTCCGAAACTCAACAAATCATCCGTCTTGCCAAACCAGAGTCCGGACTGCGGTTCGCCGTGGAACGGATTACTACCGGCGGACGGGCTAGCGTTGTCCGCGCCCATCACCAACATCCCCCGGTACGTGCAGAAATCTCCGAGCACCCAGAGATGGTTCGCGATGGGTTGGACGCCCATGACCCGGTTACCGTAAGTCCACTGCGGAAGCTCGTAGAAAATGCTGTGGCAGTCCATGAGAAAGCGCTCATGCTCGGTTTCCCGGATGCGCGGCCATTCCGTCGACCACATATGGTCATAGGTGTGACTGCCCTTGGGAAGCCGGTACCGCGTCCAGCAGTCATTGTCTTTCGTATACGCGTACAAAATCGCCGAGGCCGCGTCCCAACCCGTGGCGAAGATCGGCACCGTGTCGCCACGGCCGGTAACCTCCACAAATGGCGCACGTTCAATGACCCGCCATTTCTTGCCGCCCATTCCCCGAGAACACCGGCTTGGTGTTGGCCGGTGAAATCGCGGTTGTCATACGTATTGTCCGCCACGACGACGCGGCCAAAACCGGTGTAACCGTCCTTGAAATAAACCGCCCGCGCACCGGGAAAACCATTGGCTTTCGGAAAATCGAGTTCTTAGGTCAAGTCCGCCAACAAAGTGCATTTCTACGAATGCACATTCATTTCGTAGAACTCGCCTTCCATGCCCAGCATGTAAACCATGTTCACCGGGTCCGACAGATGCGCTATGGTCGCGCGAATCCGCATGTCTAATCCTTCGATGATGCGGACGTTGCGCTGCGCGTCGATGACGTGCGGCCCGATGATGAGTTGGTTGGATGGGAAATGGACAAACCGGTTGGAGTAAACGCCGGTCTGGCTTTCCGTCCGCTTCACATGTGCAAATCTTCATCAATCTCGTAAAGCCCGGTGCCCACGCCGGAATTTCTCCGGCTCGAGACATAACTAATACTCCACAATCGATCCGCTCACGCCATCAGCGCACCGACGCCGCACTCGGTTAGTGGCGGACCGAGTCCAGCCTTGTGGCACAAGCTCGGCACTACTCCGCTATACTGAGCGGGCAGCGGGCGATTCGGATTCATCCTATCGTTCCAGATTACCGGCGGCTTGACGACCCGGCGGGATCAACTTTGTAGAACTTGATATTCGGATAAGGGAAGTCGTGGAACTTGTAATTTTGGAACCACGGTTGCTGTAAACCAAACGCCAACGGATACGTCAACAGCACCCATGGACAATCGGCCGTCACAATGTCCACGCATTGCCGGTACAGCGCAGTGCGCTCTGGGCCATCCTGCATCTGCCGGGCGCGTTCGAAAATTTCGTCAAACTGCGGGCTGCTGTAGTTGGTGTGGTTCGGACCGGGCGACATGCTCTTGGTGTAAAACAATTGCAGGTAATTCTCAGCGTCCGGATAATCGGCCACCCAGCCAAGCCGGAACATCTGGTGCTGCCGACGCTCCATCTTCTTCAGGAACTCCGGCCAGTTATTGTAGCTGGGCCGCAACTCGATGCCGACATTGGCAAAAAATGACGCCAGCAAATCCACCGACTGCCGTTCTTCCGGCTCACTGGCATTGCCGAGTTCGAGGGTCAATTGCAACCGGTGATGCGTTTGCGGATCAATCCCACCGGGGTAGCCGGCCGCCGTCAGCAAGCGCCGGGCTTTGTCCAAATCGAAGGAATACGGCAACGGTTGGTGCGCATCGTGACCGGCCATGCCGGGCGGGATCGGACTGTTGGCTGGCATCTGACGGTCGTTGTAAAACTCACACCACTTGGTGAGGTCAATCACATGGCAGAGCGCTTGCCGGAGTTGGCGATGCTGTTCGTTAATGGTCGAGTTATTGGTCATGCCAACGACCGGGTCTTCCATGTTGAACCCCAGATACGTCGTCCACAACTGGGGCGCTTTCTGCAACCGGATGCCGCGCCGCTGCAATTCCGGCGTCAAATCTTTTTGGCCGGTAATGACCGCATTGAAATTGTCGCGGGCGATACCGGACTGCGCGAGCCGGCCCGACAAAAACATCAGCCATTCCGTGGACGAATCCGAAATTACAAATTGCCGAATCTCGTCAATGAACGGGATCGACTTACCGGCGTCGGCAAGCAAACCTTTTTCTTTGTCACCGGGTTCTCCGCTGGTCGGATAGGTATCGCCGCGCCAGTTCGGGTTACGAACGTAGGTGATGCCGTAGTTGCGAAATCGCCAGTCGCCGACAATGTACGGCCCGGTCCCGACCGGATGATTCAAAAATTCGGCGCCGTATTTCTCCACCGACTCCCGCGGCACGACAAACGTGTAGCTCATCGTCAACACCCAGATGAGTTGCGGATACGGCTGCGTCAATTGCACCCGCAACGTGTACCGGTCCAACGCCTGCAAGCCCACGACCGGCTCATCGTAGCTGACCCGGCGTTTCATCGAGGCGGCGTGGTAGTCGTTGATGCCGGCAATCCGGTCCTCAAAAATCCAGAAGCAATTGCTCTTGGTCTTGACGTCCGCGACGCGCTTCCAGGAATATACAAAATCTTCCGCCGTCAGTTCCCGGCCTTTGCCACTGGGAAAGCAGGGATCATCGGCAAAGCGGACGCCTTGTTTCAAACGAAACGTGTAGGTCAGGCCATCCAGCGAAACCTCCGGCATCGCGGCGGCCAGATTGGGGCGGACGGTGTACGGACGGGTGAGGTATTGGTATTCGTACAGTCCCTCGAATACCTTGTAAACTGCATGCGCACTCGACACATCCGCCGACGTAACCGGATCAAATCCGCGAATCCGGTCGGTGGCGCCATAATAGACCATCCCACTGGCGATCCCGGATTCCTGTTGCGTGGAACCAGACTCTGCCGCGAACACCGGCAACGACACAAAAAAAACGCCCGCTGCCAAAGCGATTAGCCGGCCACGGGCGTTCATGCAATTCGTCCGCAAAAGTTACGGGGCCTTCGCCGGTTCTGTCGGAACGGCAGACGGCGGTATCACTGTTGGAACCGGCGCCTGTTGCGTTACCGGAGCTGCCGGTGCGGACTGCAACGCTCGTTGCAATACTGAACCGGTCTCGTTGCTGCGCCGCGAATGCAGCACCGCCAACAACAACGTCGTGCCGAGCATAATGCTCGCACACCAAATCGTGATCCGCACCAATGCCGTCGTCGTGCCGGCACCGAATACTGAATCTGTCACGCCGCCACCGAATGCTGCGCCGACGCCTTGGTCTTGCGACTTCTGCATCAACACAATTCCAATCAAAAACAACGCCACGACCACGTGAACCGCTGTTAAAATCCAAATCAATATAGTCATTTGTTTCTCTTTCTCTCGGGGTTACACCGTTGCTTTGACGATAGCGGCAAAGTCACCGGCTTTCAAGCTCGCTCCGCCGACCAACGCGCCGTCAATATCTATCTGGCCGAGCAATTCCTTCGCATTATCCGGTTTCACGCTGCCGCCGTATTGAATCCGCACCTTGCCGGCGGTGTCCGCGCCGAACAACTCGCCGAGCAACCGGCGAATCAACGCGTGCACTTCCTGCGCCTGTGCCGGCGACGCCGTCTTGCCGGTGCCGATCGCCCAAACCGGCTCGTAAGCGATAACGGTTTCGAGAATTTGATTCTTATCAAACCCGGCCAAGCTCCCGCGCAGCTGTCCGGTCACCACGGATTCCATCTTACCGGCTTCGCGTTCGGCCAACATCTCGCCGACGCAAACTATCGGGCGCAGCCCATTGGCCAAGGCCGCTTTTGCGCGCTTGTTCACGCCGGCATCGGTCTCGCCGAAAAATTGCCGCCGTTCGCTGTGCCCGACCACGGCATACCGGACGCACAAATCCTTGAGCATTGCCGGCGCGATCTCGCCGGTAAACGCGCCTTCTTTTTCCCAGTGCACGTTTTGCGCACCGAGCTGGATATTCGAACCGGCCAATGCGCCGGCAACCGTCGCTAATGCCGTAAATGGCGGGCAAACGACAATTTCCGATTGCGTGATCCCGGCGACTTCCTTGGCCAATGCGTTGACCAGCGCGACAGCTTCCGCGCTCGTCTTGTACATTTTCCAGTTACCGGCAATAATTGGTTTACGATTGGGATTCATTTCGGTTGTAGTTTTCAGATTTGCGGCCAACAGTCAACACTTCTTGACGGCTTGGCTTGCGTATTCGCCATGTTTGTCGCAAAATCAGCCTGCTTATGACAACACCAACTTTAGATAATCCGCAAACCAAACCGCTCGACCAACTTTGCATCAACACCATCCGCACGCTCGCGATGGACGGCATTCAAAAAGCCAACTCCGGCCATCCCGGCGCGCCGATGGGTTTAGCGCCAGTCGGCTACTGGATCTGGGAGAAATTCCTGCGGCACAGTCCCAGCAATCCGCAATGGCCAAACCGCGACCGGTTCGTTTTGTCTGGCGGCCACGCCTCAATGCTGTTGTACAGCTTGCTCCATTTGACCGGCTACGATTTACCAGCGAGCGAATTACAAAACTTCCGGCAATGGAACAGCAAAACGCCCGGCCATCCCGAATACGGCCATACGCCCGGTGTTGAGACCACCACCGGCCCGCTCGGCCAAGGTTTTACAAATTCCGTCGGCATGGCGATCGCCGAACGCTGGCTCGCCACGCATTTCAATCAACCCGCCCATGAGATTGTCGATTACCGGACCTACGCCATCGGTGGCGACGGCGACATGATGGAAGGCGTGACTTCCGAAGCCGCCTCGCTTGCCGGCCATCTCGGTTTGCACAAACTGCTCTGGTTTTACGATAACAACAAAATCACCATCGAAGGCAAAACTGCCATCACCTTTACCGAAGATGTAGCGCTTCGCTTCAAGGCCTACGGCTGGTTCGTCCAGCACGTCCCCGACGCGAACGATCTCAAAGCGTTGAACCGCGCCATCAACAAAGCCGGCAAGCAAACCGACCGCCCGTCGCTCATCATTGTGGACACCCACATTGGTTTCGGTTCACCAAACAAACAAGACTCGCACGGCGCCCACGGCGAACCGCTCGGCGACGCCGAGATTGCGGCAACGAAAACCCGGTATGGCTGGCCGGCTGACGCGAAATTTCTCGTCCCGGAAGAAGTTGCCAAGCAAATGAGCAAAGCGGTCCGACGCGGCCGCAAACTCGAAACGGAATGGCAAGCCAAACTCGACGCCTACACCACGGCATTCCCGGCGCTCGCCGCCGAATGGCGCTCGCTACAAGCCAACGAGTTGCCGGCTGGTTGGGACAAAGATTTGCCGGTGTTTCCCGCCGATCCAAAAGGTTTTGCCACACGCGATACCGGCGGCAAGGTTCTCAACGCCATCGCCAAAAATGTTCCGTGGTTGCTCGGCGGCGCAGCCGATCTCGCACCTTCCACCAAGACGAACATGGCCGGGCTTGGTGACTTTGGCAAAGGTTCATACGGTGGCCGGAATTTCCATTTCGGAATTCGCGAACACGCGATGACCGGGATTCTCAACGGCCTCGCGCTTTCCAAACTCCGGCCGTTCGGTTCCGGTTTCCTGATTTTTTCTGACTACGCGCGCGGCTCGCTCAGGTTGGGCGCGTTGATGAAGTTGCCGGTGATTCACGTCTTCACGCACGACAGCATTGCCGTCGGTGAAGATGGTCCGACGCACCAACCCATCGAACAAATTGCCTCACTGCGCTCAATTCCCAACATGATCGTGATTCGACCGGCCGATGCCAACGAAGTTACCGAAGCGTGGCGTGTTGTAATGGAACAAAAACAGCATCCGGTCGCGCTGTGCCTCACCCGACAAAACCTGCCAACCCTCGACCGCACGAAGTTCGCGGCCGCAGCCGGGCTCCGGCAAGGCGGCTACATTCTCAGCGACTGCGCCGGCACACCGGACATTATTTTGATCGGCACCGGTTCGGAATTGCAGCTAGCCATTGAAGCCGGCGAGAAATTGAAAGCCGACGGCGTCAACGTCCGGGTCGTCAGCCTGCCGTCGTGGGAGTTGTTCGACCAGCAACCGGCGGAATACCGGGCGAAAGTCTTACCGGCGAGTGTCCGCAACCGCATCGCCGTCGAAGCCGGCTCATCGCAAGGCTGGCACCGGTATGTCGGTTTGGACGGCGCACTCATCACGCGCGACGAGTTCGGCGCATCAGCGCCGTTCAAGGACTTACTCAAGCAATTTGGCTTCACCACCGAAAACGTCTACCAAACCGCCAAGAGTTTGTTGGCCGGCAAGGCGCAATAATCATGAAACGCTTCCTCGGATTCTGCCTGACGTTGACGCTGGCGACAGTCGCGGTGCGCGCTGCTGAACTAACCGACGCTGACGCTGTGCTGAGTTTTGCGGTGGCGAAAACCGCTGGTTACGACAGTTACTCCGCCACGTTCACGCAAAACATGAACTACTCATCAATGAAGATGGCACTAACTGGCACGCTGGCATTCAAGCGACCGTCACAGATGCGGATGGAAACGAGCGGTGCCGCGAAACACGAGTTAATGATCACTGGACCCGACAAGATTATGTGGCAAGAAGTCGTTATTGGTGGCGTGACAAATGTGATGAAGCTGGACTTGCAGAACATGCCGACGAACAACCCGGCGGGCGCGATGATGAAAACGGTCTTTACCCGAATGGACCCGAAGGCGCTAATCGTTAAAGCGCAAGAGCGCTATGTATTCACGCTCTTGCCAGCGACAGAATTGCATGGACGGCGAATGTATGTTTTAACCGGCGAGTTGCGCGCCGATGCAAAACTCACAGCGGAAGAGACGGTCCTGAAAAATATGGGAAAACAAAACATCTTTATCGACCAACAAGATGGATTCCTATGCCGTTCAGAACAATTCGATAAAGCTGGCAGCAACACCGTCATTGCGATGGAGTTTAGCGACATCAAGCTCAACGTGCCGTTGACCGACAATCTATTCATCTATCAACCGGCATCCACTGCCAACGTCATTGACATGACGCAGATGATTCTCCAAATGATGAGTCGCCAACCGAAGCCGCCCGCCGCCGGTAACTGATGGTTGCATCGATTGATGCTTGGCCGGTAGTAACTGCGGGGCTAACATTCCGCACGGCCATGTGTCTCAGGCGCGCCGGCATCCTGACCGTTGGTGAACTGCGCCAGTTGCCGGATGAAAAACTACTGACGATTCCTGGATTGGCTGCCGGCTTATTGCAAAACGTCCACTGGTTTTGCGAGCGCACGCGCCAATTGGCCGCCACACCGCCAGATGTGCGAGCGTGGCTCGACGAGTTTCTCACACCACTCCAACGCGCCGTCATCGAGCACCGCTACGGCCTGACCGACTCGCTGTTCCGGCCGGGGATGAAGCCGGTCACGCTGCGCGATATTGGCTGGGAATTGCACCCCAATCTCCGCCAGGAACGCGTTTGCCAAATTGAAACCGCGGCCCTGCTCCGGTTACGCTCGCGGCTGGCGCGAGAATTGGCGAAACCACTGCGCGCGCCGGTGGCTGCGGCCGCGCGCGGCGCGAAGGTATTGGCCGGTTATGAACCGTGGGGTGCAAAGTTTTTGTTGGAGAACCGGATTTTTCTCGCCTAATCTGTCGCCGTGCGCACCATTGATAAATACTTGCTCCGGGAATTCCTCTTACCGGTGGTGTATTGCTTCGACGCGTTTGTGATGCTTTACATCGTGCAGGATTTGCTCGGCCGGCTGGGCGAGTTCATCCAGCTTCACGCCCGGGTCTCGCAAGTCATCAATTACTACATCATCATTCTGCCGGAAGCATTGGTGGTGATGCTGCCGGTCGCGATCTTATTGGGACTGCTATTTTGCCTGTCAAATCTCGGCAAGAATAACGAGCTAATCGCGTTTCGCGCCAGCGGCATTAGCCATTTCAGACTGGCGGCGCCATTTCTGATTGCCGGCATAGTGGCGACGGTCTTGGTGTTTGTGGTGAACGAGGCGTTTGTGCCAACCGTCAAAGCGCGGGCTGAAGCGTTCAAAAACGAATTGCGCGGAAACGGCGGTTCGCGAACCGTGCTGACCGGTTTCTTTTATGCCAATACCGCCCACAACCGCGAATGGCACATCGGCCGGTTTAACACGCGCACCATGCAGCTTGATTTCGTCGAGATTCACCAGCGGAAACCGGATGGCACGGCGCTATTGGATTTATTCGCACAAAGCGCAACGTGGACCGACGGCCAATGGCGCTTTTCCGACGCCCACGTCTACGACCACACCCAGCCCCAAGATCAAATCGTCCACGTCGCGGTGACGAACTTCCCGGCGTTTTCAGAATCACCGGACCGGCTCGCTCTCGAAGGCCGCGAACCTGAACAATTGCGAACCAGCGAACTGCGCCAGCTAATCCCCCACGCCAGCGCGAAACTACTGGCAACGTACAAAGTCGAATTGCACCGCCGGTACGCCTTCCCGTGGGTCTGTCTGATTGTGATCTGGCTCGGCTTCCCGCTTGGCATCCACGTCAACCGGCGCGGCGGTGCGCTGCTCGGCGTCGGCACGGCCTTGGTGTTGGTGGTCGCGTTTTTTCTCATCATGAACATCGCGTTGGCGCTTGGCAAAGGCGACCGGATTCCAGCGGTCGTGGCGGCGTGGTTGCCGAACGCAATCTTTGCCGGCATCGGTGCGGTGTTACTCTGGCGGAAGCGGTAAGCCGCCGGTCACCGCGATCGCCGAGGCCGCGGCGTAATCACGGCAATGCGATAGGCTCACAAAGATACTGGTCACGCCGCGCAACTTGGCGAGCTCAGCACCTTTACCGTGCAGCACGACGTACGGCGCGCCGCTATCGCGCCGGCAAATCTCCATATCTTTCCAGCCGAGTTCGTGGCCAATGCCGGTCCCGAACGCTTTCGAGATAGCTTCCTTCGCAGCAAAACGTGCGGCGAAATGTAATTCCGGCAACTTCATTCCTTGGCAATACGCGATTTCGCCGGGCAGAAAACAGCGGTTGAGAAACCGATCGCCAAATTGTTCCAGCGATTGCCGGATGCGCCCGGTCTCGACGATGTCCAGTCCCGTACCAGCAATGTTCATGGGTTCAGCAACGCCAGCATTTCGCGCACAGCTTGACGGAGGCCGACGAACACGGCGCGGGAAATGATCGCGTGCCCGGTGTTTAGCGTTTCGAGGTGCGGCACAGCACGGATGCCGGTCGTGTTTTGGTAATTCAAACCGTGCCCGGCGTTGACGCGCACGCCGAGTTTGTGGGCCAGTTCCGCGGCGGAAATTAGCTTGGGCAATTCGCCGGCACCGCGGTTGGCATAGGTGCCGGTATGCAGTTCGATGAACTGCGCGCCGACATCCGCCGCCGCGCGAATCTGGTCGGCGTCCGGATCAATAAACAGACTGACGACAATACCGGCGCGCCGGAGCCGAGCGATGGTCGTCCGCAACGATGCCGCCGCGCCGCTGACATTGAGACCGCCTTCGGTCGTCAGTTCGGCGCGTTTTTCTGGCACGAGGCAGACTTCGTCCGGTTTGATTTCTTCAGCGATGGCGACGATGGCCGGCGTGTCGGCCATTTCGAGATTGAGGCGCGTGTGCAGGCCTTGCCGGAGTTGGCGAACATCCAGGTCTTGGATGTGTCGGCGATCTTCCCGGAGATGAACGGTGATGCCGTGCGCGCCGGCGGCTTCGACTTCCTGCGCGGCTGTGACGACGTCCGGCTCGATGACCGGCGCGCTGTCTGCGGTTTTATAGCGCGCCTGCCGGAGCGTGGCGATGTGATCAATGTTAACGCCGAGTTGCAGCATGCGGGCAGGTTACACCGTCGGCTTTGTGCCGGCAATGCAGAAGAAAAAAACCGGGGTGGGTTAAATCCCAGCCCCGGCCTAACCTTTGGATCGCGGCGATCAGTTCAGACAAGCTTCTGATTGGAGTGCGGCGGCGATGGCGCGGTGCCACCGATTTTGCTTCCACGCCGGGAAGTGTTTTTGCAACCACTCCTGCCGGGCGCGTTCCCAACCGATATCCTGACCGGCCTTCTCGCTTTCGATCCATTTGTATTTTTTGATTTCCTCGGCCGTGGATCGGTCAAACTCAGCCAAAGGATCTTGATATCTACGATTTAACGTCATTTCTACCCCCTCCTTTGAGGTGAACAACTTGCGTGGACAATAGCCGATATTCAGCCCAAATGCAACGCCGGCATATGTGACAATTTGGTGACGGAACAGCGGATTCGGTCTTGCGAGACGGAGCATCTCAATTTATGGTTACCGCCGTGAGCGCACAGCAACATTACCGGGACAAGGTCCGGCAACACGCCCGGCAAGACTTAGTCATCAAACCGGGAACAAAACCGGCTGAGGCGCTCAGCGCGTATAAACAATTTCTGAAAGTCGAGACGCACCGGTTGCGGATGTTGCATAATGCCGGCGCGAGCGGCCGCGAAGTGGCGCAAGGCCGGGCGCACGTGCTGGATTTGTTTCTTGACCATTTATTCAAGGTGGCCATCGAGAACGCACGCCAGCAAGCGGGGCTGACGCCGGTGCCGTTGTTGTTGATTGCGACCGGTGGATATGGCCGGGGCGAATTGAGTCCGCACTCGGACATCGACATTCTCTTTCTGCACAACACGGCGAGTCGCGGGCCAAAACCGCATCCATTTGTCACGGCGGTGGTCGAACAAATATTATACATACTCTGGGACGTTGGGCTGAAAGTTGGACACGCGACCCGGTCGGTCAGCGAGGCGGTGGCGCAGGCGAACCAAGACATGCAGGCCAAGACCGCGCTGATCGAGGCGCGCCTGATTGCGGGCGAGCGGGCGTTTTATGAACTGTTCCGCGAGACGCTGGTGAAAGGGTGCGTGCGCGGCCACGAGGCGGAATACATCGCCGCGCGGGTAACCGATCAGCGCGACCGGCACGAGAAGCACGGCGGCAGCGTGTTCCTGCAAGAGCCGAATGTGAAGAATGGCTGCGGCGGCTTGCGCGATTTCCAAAACCTGATTTGGATGGCATTTTTCAAGCACGGCGTTTTGACACTGGCCGAATTGCGCAAGCGCGGCTTGGTCGAAGCCGCGGAGCAACGGCAACTCGACACCGCGTACGACTTTATTCTGCGCGTGCGTAACTCACTGCATTACCTCACGGACCGGCCCTGCGACAACATCGGGCTGGGGTTGCAATTGCAGTTGGCCGATGAGTTCGGGTACCGGCACCATGACGTATTGCGCCGCGTCGAGGCGTTCATGCGCGACTACTACACGCACGCCCGGAACATTTTTCTACTGACCAACTCGCTGGCCGAACGCATGGCCATCCAACCGGTGAAACTTGGCAAGCTCGGTAGCCTGCTTCGCCGTGGCAAAAAAGAAGAAATTCACGATGGCTTCGTGTTCCGTGCCGGTGTGATTGAAGCGACGGCGCCGGGAATCTTCCGGGAAGATCCATTACGGTTGCTGCGCGTATTCCGGTATGCCCAGCAACGCGGCGCGGAGTTGAGTCCAGATTTGCGCGCGTTGGTCCGGCAAAACCTCAAGCTGGTCAACCGGAGCTTTCAGAGCGCCCCGGAATCACGCGAGATATTCCTGACGATTCTCCAGCAAAAAGGTCAGGTCGCACGTGTGCTGCGGATGATGCACGAAGTCGAGCTGCTCGGCAAATTCCTGCCGGAGTTCGGCCGGTTGACGTGCCTAGTGCAGCACGAATTCTTTCATCAATACACCGCCGACGAGCACACGCTCCACGTGCTCGAACATCTCGACCGAATCCTCGACGCGACCGAAGCGCCGCACTCGGAATACAAAAAAATCTTCCAGCAGTTGGAGCATCCGCACGTTTTGTGTTTGGCGATCCTGCTCCACGATACCGGCAAGGCCGCCAACGCGAAATTGCATTCCGAGGCCAGTTACGCGCTCACCAAAAATGTCGCCCGCCGCCTGAAACTCGGCGCGGACGAAACAGCCCGGCTGATGTTTCTTGTCCGCGATCACTTAAAACTCAGCCTGCTGTCGCAACGGCGCGATATTGACGACAACGCCACGATTGATGCGGCGGTCCGCATCGTGAAATATCAGGCCGACCTCGACGCCTTGATGTTGCTGACGTTTGTGGATGCGGCCGGCACCAGCCTCAAGTCGTGGACGGAATGGAAAGAGGCTTTGCTGTGGGAATTGTACCGTCGGACGACGCAAGCCATCGAAGGCGGCGCGCGCGCCCAGAACATTCTCTCCAAACGCATCGAGCAGCTTTACAAGGAAGTCAGCACGCGCCTGAAGAACCAGTTGCCGCTGGAGGAAATCTACTCGCACTTTGAACTGATGCCGGCCAGCTACTACATCAACACCAGCGCCGACGAATCCGCGCAGCACCTGCAACTCATCCACCGGTTCCTGATGCGGCAAATGGAAGTCGAGCAAGCCGCGCAGGCGCTCGTGCCGGTGATTGACTGGCAAGCGTTCCCGGCGCAAGGCAACTCGCGCGTGACCATCTGCACCTGGGACCGGCTGGGATTATTCTCCAAGATTGCCGGCGCTTTCGCGGCGGCGGACTTAAATGTTCTCAGCGCCCACATCTACACCCGCGGCGACCACGTCGTGCTCGACCAATTTGGCGTCTGCGACCGGCAACTCCAGGCCGTCACCAATCCGAAACAGATTCAAGCCGCCGAACAGATGTTACAGCGGACCTTGACCGATGACGAACCGGTGGACTTCCGGCGCGTTCTCGAAAAAATTCGCACCGCCCGCGGCGCGATGCCGCGTATCCGGGAAGTTCACATCCCGACGCAGATTGAAATCGACAACGAAATCAGCGAAAGCCGCACCGTCGTGGAAGTCCAAACCGAAGACCGGGTCGGCTTGCTCTATACACTCACCAACACCCTCAGCACGCTCAGCCTCGACATCAGCTTCGCCAAAGTCTTCACCGAAAAAGGCGCGGCCATTGATACATTTTACGTCCAGGATCATACCGGCCAGAAAATCACCGCGCCCGACCAACTTGACAAAATTAAAACCCAGCTGACCGCCGCCATCGCGCTGCTCGCCAGTTGACCATGCCGAAACTCCGGTACTACGAAGTCCTCGCCCGCGTCAGCGGCGTCATTAATTCTTCGCTCAAGCCCAAGCGCGTACTCGACCTCGTGCTCAGTGAGGCCGTCGCAGCAATGAGCGCCACCAGTGGTTCGATTGTCCTGATTGACCCGCACACGCAACTGCTTGAGATCGAAGCCGCGACCGGGCTGAACAAAGACGCCCAGCAACTCAAGCTCGCCATCGGCCGCGGCGTGACCGGTTGGGTCGCCAAAACCAGCCAGCCATTGCGCGTACCGGACGTGACCGCCGATGCCCGGTACATCTCCGTCCGCAAAGACGTGCGCAGCGAATTGGCCGTCCCGCTCATAATCGAAGGTCAGCTCATTGGCGTGCTCAACGTCGACTCCACTCGGAAAAACGCCTTCAGCGCTGACGACGAAGAATTGCTAGTGGCGCTCGGCAATCACGCTGCGCAAGTGATTCACAACTCATGGCTCCACGAAGCCGTCGCGCATAACCTCCAACGTCTTGAAGCGCTTTTTCAAGTTGCGCAATCCATCATTTCCTCGCTCAACCTTGAAGACATACTCCAGCGCGTCACCGCCAACGCCTGCCGGCTGATGGACGCCAAAGTCTGCTCACTGATGTTGCTCAATGCGGAGCGCGACCGGCTCGCCCTCCGCGCCTGCCACGGCGCGAGCGCGGATTACCTGACCAAGCCACCGCTGCCTGTCAACGACAGCCTGATTGGCACGGTCATCAGCCGGCGTAAACCGCTGCAGATTTACAATGTCCAAGACCACGACGCCTACCGGCACATCGAACTGGCCCGGCAAGATGGATTGGTGTCGTTGTTGTCGGTGCCGATGGTGGTCGGCGAGACTGCGATTGGTGCCGTCAACGTGTACAGCAGCGCGCCGTACCGGTATTCCACGCAAGACATCAACATCCTCGCCGCGCTCGCCAACCTCGCCGCCATCGCCATCGCCAACGCCCAGCTGCACGAAAAAGTCGTCCAAGCCGAGGAACAGCTCCGGCAAACCGAACGCCTCAGCACGCTCGGCCTGCTCGCCGCCGAAGTCGCCCACGAAATTCGCAATCCGCTGACGGTAATGAAAATGCTGTTCCACTCGCTGGATTTGCAATTCGCCGGCACCGATCCGCGCGCGCGCGACGCCGAAGTCGTGGCGGAAAAAATGGACCACCTCAACAAGATCGTGGACCAACTACTCGGCTACGCTCGCTCAAACGAACCGCGCTTGGAACCGGTCGCGCTCAACGGCGTCATCGACGATGTGCTCTTGCTCACGCGCCGGAAACTCCAGCAACAGCGCATCGAATTGCGCACCGAACTGGCCGGCGACTTACCGGAACTGCGCGCGGACCGGGGCCAGTTGGAACAAGCTTGCCTCAATCTCATTCTCAACGCCACTGACGCGATGCCGGAGGGCGGCATATTGACGATTGCCACCGCCCGTCAGAATGACAGGATTCAGCTGACGTTCACCGATACCGGCGTGGGGATGCCGGCTGAGCAACAGGCGCGCTTGTTCGAGCCATTCCTGACGACGAAAGCACACGGCACCGGCCTCGGGCTGGCGATTGTTCACAAAATTATCGTCGACGCGCACCGCGGCCAGATTGCCGTGACCAGCGCGCCCGGTCAGGGCACGACGTTTCGGATTGCGTTGCCGTTGTAAGGCTTTTCCTGACAGAAAAATCAGGGGGTCGTCTGATTGACGCTGACCGGTAACGGCAGCAACTTACCGGTATGGACAACGACGCGGAACGCCAACCGGCTTCAAGTCTCGGGGGGGGGGGGATTCTGAGCGTGAACTCGTTTGCTTTGCTCCTGAACAGTCCCGGCTCCGTCGTGCAGTCGCTGCTCAATGCCGTACCGGATCCATTTTATATTAAAGATTCGCAAAGTCGCCTGGTCTTCGTGAACACCGCAACCGCTCAGGTCTTCAATCGCGCCGCCACTGAACTAATCGGGAAGACCGATTACGACCTCTTTCCGCGCAGCTTGGCTGATCAATTTTCCGCTGAGGAACAAGTCCTCCTGACTTCTGGCGTGCCGGTGGTGAATCGCGAAACGCGCATTGCCAATCCACCGGCAAAACTGAGGTGGGAGTTGACGAACAAAGTGGCGTTACAAGACGACACCGGCAAGATTATCGGACTGCTCGGTATCAACCATGATATTACCGACCGCAAGCAGACGGAGGAACAACTGCTGATTCAGGGGCAAGCCTTGGCGGCGGCGGCCAATGGAATCGTGATCACTGACAGCATGGGAACCATCCGCTGGGTCAACCCAGCGTTTACGCGGCTCACCGGTTACACGGCAGATGAAGCGTTCGGCGCTAATCCACGGATCCTCAAATCTGACCGGCACGACGCAGCGTTTTACCGGCAGATGTGGGAAACAATCAAGGCCGGCGCCGGCTGGCACGGCGAGGTGATTAACAAGCGCAAGGACGGAAGCCTCTATACCGAAGAGATGACGATTACCCCGGTCGGCAGCGCAGGCGGCGCGATCACCCACTTCATCGCCATCAAGCAGGATGTGACCGCCCGCAAGCAGGCGGCGGAGGCGTTGCAAGACTCCGCGGACCGGTTGAAACTGGCCACGCGCATTGGCGGAGTTGGCATTTGGGAATACGATGTCCCCACTAATCGGCTGGCCTGGGATGACCAGATGTTTCGCCTCTATGGCATCACCCGCGAACAATTCAGCGGGGCCTATGAGGCCTGGCGCGCCGGCGTACACCCCGACGATCAGCAGCGCGGCCACGAAGAAATCCAAATGGCGTTGCGGGGCGAAAAGGATTTTAACACTGAGTTTCGCGTGCTCTGGCCGGACGGTAGCACCCATAGCATCCGGGCCATTGCCACCGTGCAGCGGGACGCGGCCGGCCACCCCTTGAAGATGGTGGGCACCAATTGGGACATCACTGCGAGCAAACTGACACAAACCAAACTCCAGCACCTCAACGCCGACTTGGAGCACAGCCAACTGGCGCTGCACAACGCCTACGAAGATCTCAAGCACGCCCAAATCCAACTCATCCAAGCTGAGAAAATAAAAATGGTCGACCGGTTGGCCGCCGGCGTCGCCCACGAAGTCCGCAATCCGCTGGCAATTATCACGATGGGACTCGGCTACCTTGAAAGCAATCTACCCCGTAACCAACCGGCCGCGACCACGATATTAGCCAGTATGCACGAGGCCGTTAAGCGCGCCGACACGATTCTCAGCGAACTGATGGACTTCTCGTCGTCCCGCTTGATGGATTTGGCGGAGCAAGATATTGGTCAGCTGGCGGACCGGTCGCTCCTGTTAATTAAGCATGAGCTGGACCTGCGGCATATCGAAGTCGTGCGCGACTTCGCCCCCGGAGTGCCGCTGCAGCGCGTGGACCGGATTCGGATCGAACAAGTCTTTGTGAACCTGTTTATGAACGCGATTCAGGCCATGCCGGATCGCGGTCGGCTGACAGTCCGGACCTTGTGCACCGCGACCGGCGCCGTCGTGGCGGAGATTTGCGATACCGGCCACGGAATCCCGGCGGCTCAGTTGGAACAAGTTTTTGACCCGTTTTTCACCACCAAACCGGTGGGCACCGGCACCGGACTCGGGCTGACAGTGTCCAGGAGCATCTTGCTCCAACACGGCGGCGACCTCGTCCTCGCCAACCAACCCGGTGGCGGCGTGTGCGCCCGCATGCTTTTTAACAATACTGAATTGGAGGCCAGACATGAAAAAACCTAACCGAGTACTGCTAGTGGATGATGATACGTTGTTCACCGGCTTGGTGAAACTCAATCTCGAACACACGGGGCGCTTTGAAGTCTGCGTCGTCAACGACCCGTTGGACGCATTGACGATCGCCCGGACATTCAAGCCACACATAATCCTGCTGGATGTCGTGATGCCGACCAAGGATGGCGGCGAACTGTTGGCCGAACTGGAGGGCGATGAGCAACTCAAGAATGTTCCCGTAATGTTCATGACCGCCTCGACGACGAGCCAACTCGCCCGCGCCCAGCACGTCGCACGGCGCGGCCGGCCGGTGATCGCAAAACCGGTGGAACCCAAGGAACTTGCCCGCTGCATCAACGAAGCTCTCGGCGTCCCGCGCTTTGGCTTTTTTCTAAATTGGGGCCGAAAAGCCTGACGCCGCTAGGTCGCTCAGGCATTTCCCGCACCAGCCGTTGACTCAGACCGGGAGGGCGCGCTTGCAATCGCCGCGCGTTCGTGAGAGTTTGCGCGCCGAACAAATGAGGCATTACCGGTGCTGAATCACAATTTACGTCTAACGCTCACGGTGTTGCTTGCGCTCGTCTTGACCGGCGTGGCGAACGCCGCGCCGACCCAGCTCAAAGCCGTGCGGTTCAGCGGCGTGCTCTACGTCGCGGTGCGCGACATCGCCGCGTGCTACGAACTCGGCGCTAGCCTTACCACCCAACCAGACCGGGCTAGTTACCGGACCGCACTCGCTCAATTCACCGCCGATCACGACAGCCGGGAAATCGTCATCAACGGCGTCACGCATTGGCTCAGCGCCCCAGTCCTCGACACGCGTGGCCAGCTTTGGATCGCCTCGCTGGATGTGCTGAAAGTAATTGATCCAGTGCTCCGGCAAGGCCGATTCCCCGGCAAGACGCCGGTCCGCACCGTCATGCTCGATCCTGGTCACGGCGGCAGCGACCGCGGCGCGCGCGGCGTGACCGGTCGTGAAAAAGAACTCACGCTCGACTTAGCCAAGCGAGTCCAGCGCTTGCTCGAAGCCGCCGGCTTAAAAGTTGTCCAAACCCGGGTGACCGACGAGAATGTGAGCCTCGATGAGCGCGTGGTGTTGGCGGAGCATAAACACGCCGATTTGTTTGTCAGCCTGCATTTTAATTCTGGCGGCAACGCGCAAGGCATCGAAACCTACTGTGTCCCGCCGGCCGGCGCGGTGTCGACGGCGAATCCGTTCCGACGCTTCTTCGGCGGCGACGACGACAAATGTGCCGGCAACCAGTTCGACGAAAAAAACGTCTGGCTGGCGCATTGTGTCCAGCGCTCGCTGCTGCATATTACCGGTGCGAATGACCGAGGAATCCGGCGCGCCCGGTTTGTCGTCATCCGCGACGTGCGGTGCCCGGCAATTCTGGTCGAGTCCGGTTTCCTGAGCAATCCTGTCGAAGAGCAGCGCCTGCTCGCGACCGACTACCGGGACAAGCTGGCCAAAGGTATTGCCGACGGCATTTTGGAATACCGCACGACTACCGAGTAAAACCGGCCAGTTCTACGCCGATTTCACGCAAACCAACGACGCCGAGGTTATGGCATTGCTGATCGCCGGTTAGGTGCTGTTTTGTTGTCGCGCCGTTGCCGGCAATCTGTTATCCAACTCCAATGCAAATGCGACAGTGGTTTTGGATGGCGCTATTGACCGGTTCAACCTTGTGGGTCGGCTGCGGGAAATCTCAGGACGGTGCCGTAGCGGGAAATCACACCACGAACCAGACCGCACTGGTCGAGCTGGAACCGTGGGAACTGCGGGCGAAGGAATTGACGGCCGCCGTCAAGCCCGGCATGACCGAAGATGAAGTGATTGCGGTTGCCGGCGATCCGAAGATGGTGCGGACAGCTTTCGGCGGCAAGACGGGCGATACCTGGCAATACGAGCTGGGCAGCGGAAATTGGTTCAACGTGCAGTTTAACAAGAACAAGCGCGTCGACGGGGCCGGACTAGAAGGCCTAGTCAAACCGCAAAACTAAATCGCGGGTTCAGCACGTGGTGCGGCTTGCCATCGGCACGGACGGTGTGCTACAAGGCAGCCATGTTCAAGCAACAGCAGACCATCAAACGGCCTGTCACATTTACCGGCACCGGCATCCATACCGGCAACAAAGTCACCATGACTTGGAAACCGGCCCCGGTCGACCACGGCATCAAATTTGTGCGCGTGGACCTCGACAGCCGCCCAGTCATCGAGCCACACATCCGCAATGTCGGCGACACGACGCGCTGGACCACCATCGGCAGCAACGGCGCGGTCATTCACACGGTCGAACACGTACTCGCCGCGCTCACCGGCAGCGGCGTTGACAATTTACTCATCGAACTCGACGGCAACGAACCGCCGGTCGGCGACGGCAGCGCGAAACCGTTTGTGGAATTGCTCAAGGAAGCCGGTCTCCAGCCGCAAGAAGGCCAGCGCGAAATCTTCCAGCCGCGCGAAATCATTCATGTAGAAGTCGGCGAATCGTTCGCCATCATACTGCCGAGCGACCAACTCCGGGTCAGTTGCACAATTCACTTCGGCAAGCCCGGCTTGGATGCGCAATACTTGAGTCTGGCCATCGAGCCGGAAACATTCGCCACACAACTGGCCGGCGCACGGACCTTTGCGTTTTACGACGAAATCCAATATTTGATGGACAAAGGCTTGATCAAAGGTGGCAGCCTCGAAAATTCCGTGCTCATCCGCGGCGACACCTTGCTTGCCACCGAGCCACTGCGTTACCGGGACGAGTTCGTCCGGCACAAGATTCTCGACATCCTCGGCGACATCACGTTGTTAGGGCGACCGCTGGCGGCGCACATCGTCGTCGTACGACCCGGTCACGGCTTGAACGCCGAAATCACGAAGTCGTTGGCCAAGTTGCTGGAGAAAAGCAAACCTGTCCCGGTGCCATTCACGCCACCGATGCCGGCGGGCGAACCGGTCGCCGCCGCTATGGACATCATGAGCTTGCTCAATGTCATGCCGCACCGGTATCCGTTTTTGATGATCGACCGGATTCTAAAAATCGAAGGCGAACAAAAAATTGTCGGCTTAAAAAACGTCTCCGTCAACGAGCCGTATTTCCAAGGCCACTTCCCCGGCCACCCGATTATGCCGGGCGTGTTGCAACTCGAAGCAATGGCGCAAGTCGCCGGCATCTTGATGTTGCGTGCCGGTGAGAACGCCGGCAAAGTCGCCTACTTCATGAGCGCCAACAACGTCAAATGGCGCAAGCCAGTCCGTCCCGGCGACCAGCTCATCATCGAAATCGAAATGGGCCGTTCCCGCGGTAAAATCGCCAAGGCAACCGGCATTTGCAAGGTTGATGGCGACGTGGTCAGCGAAGCCGAAATTATGTTTTCGATTATGGACCGAGCTTAACCGGTTGCCGGGACAGCTTCGCCAGATCAAACCGCGGCAGCAGTTGCGCCGGTAAGATCGCTTCACCATTTGCCGCCCAGCCGCAACTCGCGGCAAGCATTCCCACCACCTGCGCCGCCGGGATACCGGCTTCCCGGAGCGCCGCCAAACGCGTCGAATCGCGCCGCTTCGCCATCCGTTCGCCGCCGACATCAAGCACCAATGGTACGTGCAGATACCGTGGTACCGGCAAGCCGAGCGCCCGGCACAACAAGATTTGCCGGGGTGTCGAGTCAAGCAGATCGTCGCCGCGCACCACTTCAGTCACGCCTTGAAAAGAATCGTCAAGGACGGTAGCGAGCTGATAGGCGGCAATGCCATCGTTGCGATAAACGATAAAATCTTCCGTGGCAATCGCACACGCACCGTGCAACGCATCGTGGAACTGGACAACTTGCCGGTCGGTGCGGAATCGCCAAGCTGGGGCGCGGTCTTTACCGGTATGCGCGGTGGCGTCCGCGCCGGCATGCGGGGCTTGCGTGGCGAGGGCGAGTTCGCGCCGACTCGCAGTCGATGGATAAACGCAATCGGCGGCGCGAAGTTTATCGAGCGCGGCGGTATAAGCATCGCTGCGTTGACTCTGGAAGACCGGCGCGCCATCCCAATCGAGGCCAAGCCAGCGCAAATCGGCGATGGCTTGCTCGACATAACCGGGTTTAACACGCGCCCGGTCAAGGTCGTCAATCCGCAGCACGACGCGCCCGCCGGCCGCGCGCGCCGACAACCACGCGATGAGAAATGTCCGCGCGTTACCGAGGTGCAAGCCTCCGCTAGGTGTCGGAGCGAGTCGGCCGGTAATCATGGTAGGAATAGAAATCATATTTCCGGCAAGTTGGCGAGTCGCAAGGTTGACCGGCGGGGCGAATTCGTGTAGAAACTCGCCGGTAAGTGATCCATCCAACCGCCATTATCGATTCGCGAGCGCAACTTGGCACCGGCTGCGAAGTCGGGCCGTATTCCATTATCGGCGCGAACGTGAAACTCGGCGACGGTTGCCGGCTGCATTCGCACGTCGTGATCGACGGCCTGACAACCATCGGACCGCGCAACGAGTTTTACCCGTTCGCCTGTATCGGCCTGAAAACACAGGATTTGAAATATACCGGCGGGAAATGCTACCTCGACATCGGCACGGACAACGTGTTCCGCGAACACGCAACGGTGCATACTGCGACCGGCAATGACTTGCACACGCGAGTCGGATCGCACGGAAACTTTCTGGCGTACTCGCACATCGCGCACGACTGCGTCGTCGGCGACCATGTGATTTTCAGCAACAACGGCACACTCGCCGGGCACGTGGTGGTGGAGGATTACGCGATTGTCGGCGGGCTGGCGGCGGTGCACCAGTTTTGCCGAATCGGCAAAATGTCGATCATCGGCGGCTGCGCGAAGATAGTGCAGGACGTGCCGCCGTTTATGATTGTGGACGGCCACCCCGGCGCGACGCGCGGTGTTAATAAAGTTGGCA
>JBAWWR010000023.1:0-25553 GCA_037146675.1 Verrucomicrobiota bacterium
TGGATTTCGCCGCAGATTCACAAAAGCTATTGCCAGCTTCACAAACTCGGCCACGCGCACAGCGTCGAGGTCTGGGCGGACGGCAAACTAGCCGGCGGGTTGTACGGCGTCCACATCGGCGCGGTGTTTTTCGGCGAAAGCATGTTTCACCGAGCGACCGATGCGTCGAAGGTGGCACTCGTCGCGTTGGTGGAACGGCTCCGGCAACGCGATTTCGTTTTGCTAGACACGCAATGGCAGACAGAGCATCTCAAGCAATTCGGCACGCGTGAGATTCCGCGTTCGGAATATCTACAAATTCTGGAGCGCGCTGTGACGTTCCCGGTCGAATTTTGAGCAGGCTAGCTATTTTGTAGCGCAGGGATCGGCGGGTCTTAATTCTCACCACCGGCAACATCAGCCGTACCGGCAGGCTGTTACATCAACTTTACACAACCGCCACAAGTTCGTGGCACGGCACGTGCAATTGTCATTCCGTGAGTTGACATGGATTAACCAATGCGAGGAGGCGGGCGATGCTGAAAAAAATCAACCGGTTACCAACGGAAGTGGAAATCCGGCAACGAGCTCAGGAAATTTTCCTGGCGCGCGGTGGCCGGCCGGGCCGGGAAATTGACGACTGGCTGCAAGCGGAATACGAGTTGACGCAGCTGCCGGTAAATCACCTCGCCAAGTTGGCGGTGCCAAAATCGAAACGCACGCCGCTGGCGGTGGTGAAGGTGGCGCAGGCCGCTCTGCTCCTTGGGGCGAGCGGGTTAATGACATTGCGCAGCTGAGTCGGTCGCACCAACGCAAAGGTGGATGTTACCGATTGGTAACGCGGTCGCCACGGAATCGTCACAAGCGCCCGGCACGCTGCGGGCATGAGTTACCGGACGGTTTGGATTTCAGATTTGCATCTCGGCACGCGTGGGTGTGACGCGGCGGGCTTGCTGGAGTTTTTGCGCGTCACGGAGTTCGGCCGGCTCTACCTCGTTGGCGATATCGTTGATTTGTGGCGCTTACGCCGGGAACATTACTGGCCGCAGTCGCACAGCGATATCATTCAGAAATTACTCCGCAAAGCCCGCAAAGGCGCGGAGATCATTTTCATCCCCGGCAACCACGATGAGTTCATCGCCAATTTCATCGGGACCTTCGGCAACGTCGCGGTCAAGCGCCAAGCGGTTCACGAAACGGCAGACGGTCGCCGGTTGCTGGTGATGCACGGTCACGAGTTCGACGCGGTCACGACGCACGCCAAGTGGCTGGCGCATCTCGGCGACATCGGCTACGGGTTTCTACTCTGGGCCAACCGGCCGTTGAATCTGGTGCGCAGCCGGCTCGGCTTGCATTATTGGTCGTTGAGCGCGTACGCCAAGAGCCGCGTGAAGACCGCAGTGAATTTCATCGGAGATTTCGAGAATGCCGTGGCCCATTACGCCGGGCTGCACCGGGCGGACGGTATTGTGTGCGGCCACATTCACACGGCGGCGGTCAAACAGCTCGGCCCGGTGGTGTACTACAATACCGGCGATTGGGTCGAAAGCAGTACGTCACTGGTCGAACACCACGACGGACGAATGGAACTGCTCCGCTGGCGGCAACACCAAGCCACACGCCCGGCGCGCCCCTTACTTGCATTGGAGCCCCAACTGGCGTTAGTTGGGTCTGGCGTGAGATGAGTGTGATTGCTTTACAAGCGCGGATTGAAGCGCATTTGCAGAACCAGCTGCGCGCAATGTTCTTGCCGGCGCGCGGAGCGCCGATTGGGCAAGCCGACGCCGTCCATAAAATGCGCGTGGCGACACGCCGGTTGCGCGTCAGCCTCCGGTATTTCACCGAGCTGTTACCGGCGAGCGAACTCCGGCAAGTCCAACGCCAGTTGTGCCGGGCAACACGAACACTCGGCGCAATCCGGTCGCTCGACGTGAACCTCCAATTACTTCTCCAAGCCGCGAAACACTTACCGGCTAGCTCCGCCGCGGTGCAGCGCAAACTGACCGGCGAATTGCTCGCTGCTCGACTGCCGCACGTGAACGACCTGCGGGAACTGTTGCAGACATTTACGACGAGCCATTTTGAGACCCATGTCCGCACGTCAGTCCTCAAGCCGCGCCCCCGCGACGACCAGCGGGTGTTAGCCGACGCCCAAGATTTCATTACGAAGCTGCGCCGGCAGTTGCGCCGCCGCTTCAAGCACTGCCGGCATGACGACCTATGCAGCCCGGCTATTCACAAGTTGAGGATAGCCGCAAAACGCTACCGGTACGCCTTGGAAACCAGTGCGGCGGTCTTTCGGACCAGTCCGGAGGCGCAAATCAAAGCCATCAAGGCGTTGCAAAATCACTTGGGCGTGTGCCATGATCACGAAGTGTTGCTGGAGTTCTTGCGCGGCTGCCGGCGGCAGTGGAAGAAGGCGGACAATCCACTTGCTGAGCGGTTAACCAGCGTGCTAGCCTTTTTCCAAGGAGAACATGAAGTGGCATTCGCCGATGTGCGACAAAGCCTCAATGAAGATCAAGACTGGCATAAAAAAGTGAAACCACGACTCCCTTTATGACTAACACATCAAAATATCCCGGCAAGCTGATCGCGGTCGAAGGTCTCGACGGCTCCGGTAAATCCACGCAGGTCTATCTGCTGAAACGGTGGATGGAAATGCAGGGCTTGAAAGTCTTTTTTACCGAGTGGAATTCCTCCACGCTCGTGAAAGATGCGACCCGCAAAGGTAAGAAACGCCAGCTCCTGACACCAACCACATTTTCGCTGGTGCACTGCACAGATTTTGCGGACCGGTTCGAGCGCCAGATTTTGCCACTGCTGCGTGCCGGCTACATCGTGCTGGCCGACCGGTACATGTACACCGCATTCGCCCGCGATAGCGTTCGTGGTTGCGATCCGCGCTGGCTGCGGACGATGTACAGTTTCGCAGTCGTCCCGGATATCACGTTCTTCTTCGACACGCCGCTGGCCGTTTCGCTGGAGCGCATCCTTAGCGGCCGGCCGCAGTTAAAGTACTTCGAAGCCGGCATGGATTTGAACCTCGCCGACAACGAGGAAGACAGCTTCCGAATTTTTCAGGGGAAAATTTACGCCGAGTACAAAAAAATGGTGCCGACCGAGCATTTTGTGGTGATGAACGGCATGTTGCCGGTAGAAAAACAACAGGCGATGGTGCGCAAGTACGTCGAGCAGAAGATTGACTTGCCGATCTTTCGTCAGCGGGGGAAACGATGAGCACGACACGCAAAAGCAAACGGTTTTTTGGCACGACACTGCCGGGCTGCGACACCACCAAATTGCTCGGCAAACTCATCGTGCTTGAAGGCGCTGACGGCTCTGGCCGCTCAATGCAAATCGAGATGCTCAAGGACTGGCTCGAAAACCTCGGCTACGCCACCACCAGCGTCGGCCTGAAGCGCAGCACGCTCGTCGCCGAAGAACTCGATGCGGCGCAGCAGGGCAATATTCTCAGCCATACGACGCGCAGCCTGTTTTACGCGACCGATTTCGCCGACCAACTCGAAAACCAAATCATCCCGGCGTTGCGCGCCGGGTTTATCGTGCTAGCCGACCGGTACATCTACACCTTGATGGCCCGCGACATTGTGCGCGGCGCGAACCCAGATTGGGTGAAGTCGCTGTATTCCATCGCGCTGGTGCCGGACGCTGTGTTTTATCTCCGCGTCAGCCCGCAGCAACTCGTTGAGCGCAACTTCCGGAAAAATGCCACGCTTAACTACTGGGAAAGCGGCATGGACATCGGCTTGTCACGCGACATGTTCGAAAGTTTTATAAAATATCAGCGCCTCATCCAGGCTGAATTCCGCAAAATGCAAACCACGTACGGTTTCGCCGTGATCAACGGCAATCGTTCGGGGCGCGCGATTAGCGGCGAGCTGCGCGCTAAAGTCCAAAGCGTCGTCAATATGCCGCAGCCATGAAGCACGCTGCTAAATTTATGCGCACTCAGGACGATCTTGGCGCCAGCCTGCACACGCTGCGGCTCATCGTGAAAGAAGTCGGCTTTAATTACACTGCCGGCTTGCAAGCGGAAATCGCCCACCTCGAGGAAGCCGTCCGCCTGCTCCGCGACGGCGACACTCAAGATCGCAAAACGCTCAGCCAACTAACCACGATGCTTAAATGGATCAACACCCTCGAAGTCAAACCGCAGAAGGGTCGCCGGCGCGACCTGAAAGAACTCGACCGGCTCGTCCGCAAGCTGGCAAACCAAGCCGAAAACTGGTGAAACCACTCCGCCGCCAACGCAAGTATTACGTCGGGGTTGACCTCGGCGGCACAAAGATTCTTGCCGCCGTTTTCGACGAACGCGGCAAGCTGATTTCCCGCGAAAAGAAGGCTACCAAATCGGAACTTGGCGGAACCGTAGTTCTCCAGCGCGTCGAAGAATGCATTCACGAAGCGCTGGCCGCCGCCGCCTTGCCCCACACGGCGATTGCCGCGCTCGGCATCGGCGTGCCGGGTCTCGTGGACACCAAAGGTGAAATCGTCCACGTGGCAGAAAATCTAGGTTGGCACAACGTCCCGTTGGCGCGGCTACTCAGCAAACGGATTAACATCCCGGTTACAGTAATAAACGATGTGCAAGCCGGCACGCTGGGCGTCGGCGAATACGGCGCTGGGCGCGGGCTGAAAAATTTCGCCTGTATGTTCATCGGCACCGGCATCGGTGGCGGCCTTGTGATTGATGGAAAACTGTACCGGGGCAGCACCGGCATGGCCGGCGAAATCGGCCACATGACCGTCATCCCAGAAGGTGGTCCAAAATGCAGTTGTGGTAATCGCGGTTGCCTGGAAGCTGTGGCCAGCCGCAGTGCCACCGTCCGGCGCATCGTCAGCGAAATCGAGGACGGCCGCAAATCGGTCGTCAAACAACTGTGCGACGGCGACCTCACCCGCATCCGCAGCCGAATCCTTTCGACCGCTTACCGGCAGGGCGACGAACTCGTCCGCGAAGTCATTCACAACGTTTGCCATTACACCGGCATCGGCGCGGCAATTTTAATCAACGCCCTCAACCCGCAGGCCATCATCCTCGGTGGCGGCGTCATCGAGGCCCTCGGCGATCGGATGTTGCCGCGCATCAGCAAGTCCGCGTGGGCCCACGTCATCGCGCCAAGCTCTGAACGCATCCTCATCAAAGACACCGGCCTCGGCGACGACGCCGGCATCATCGGCGCCGCATTGGCGGCTCGCCGCAGTCACGCGTGAACCAGCGCCGCATCCAAGCTGAAGCGTTGCTGGCGACGTTTGATTGGGACCTGCCGCATTGCCGGCAGGTCCGCGACCTCGCGTTGGTGTTGTTCGATCAATTGACCGAGCTTCACAAACTTGGCACTAACGAACGCGATCTCCTCGAAGCGGCGGCGTTGCTCCACGACATCGGCTGGACTGTCTGCCACAATAAACACCACAAACACGCCTACCGGCTGATTCAAGAAAACCGCCGGCGCTTGGCTGATTTCACCGTGCCGGAAGTCGCGCTGATTGCCAACGTGGCCCGGTATCACCGCAAAGCGTTGCCGGCGCTGAAACACGAACCATTTGCCGCGTTGGCCGAAACCGACCGCGACATTGTCCGCAAGCTGGCCGCGTTATTGCGCGTGGCGGACGGACTCGACCGTCCGCACCATCAAGATGTCCAGCAACTTGCCTGCGAGGTTGCCGGTGCTGTTGTCACGCTCCGCTTACAAGTCCGGTCCGCCCCCGAATCACATCAAGCCGGCGGTGAACGTAAATGTAATCTCTTTGAGCAAGTCTACCGGCGCAGACTGGTGGTCGCGGCGGCAAGTTTGTAACTTACGCGGTTGGCTTGGATGCCAACTCTGGCGTTGGTGACGCCTCAGCGGTGGCGTTCTGTGCGGATTCGTTTGCAGCCGCAACTGCGGCCACCGCCGCTTTTACTTCATCGGCAATCGGGGCCGGCACTGACGACAAGACCGGTGCGTTTTCGGCGACTACTGCCGGTGCATCCACAACCGCCGCCACGGTCGATTCCTTGTCGCTTAACAGATCATTGCGAAGGTCTTCCTCGTGCGGGCGCAAATCGGACTCGATACTGGCATCGATTCGATTTTCTTGAATTTCTTTAGATTGCTCAGCGGCCTTGCGTGCGGATTCTTCGCGGGGGCTGAACTTGACGCTGACCACTTTACTGATGCCGTGTTCTTCCATCGTGATGCCGTAAAGCGCGTCGGCCATGCCGATGGTGCGTTTGTTGTGCGTGATGACTATGAACTGACTCAGTTTGATAAAGCGTTGCAGAACCCGGATAAACCGGTTGATGTTTGATTCGTCCAGTGGCGCGTCCAACTCGTCGAGCACGCAGAACGGCGACGGCTTGACCATATAAATGGAAAACAACAATGCCGTCGCAGTCAACGTCCGTTCGCCACCGCTCAGAAGCGTAATGCTCTGGAGTTGCTTGCCGGGTGGCTTCGCGATGATTTCGATCCCGGATTCAAGCGGGTCGTTTTCATCGGATAAAATTAAGTTCGCCTTGCCGCCGCCGAACAACTCGGTGAACATCCCTTGGAAATTCTCCCGGACCTTCTCGAAGGTTTCCTGGAAAAGCTGCTTGGTGGTCGTATTGATCTTCGCAATGACCTGGAGCAACTGCTCCTTGGCTTTGACCAAATCTTCGTGTTGTTGGCTGAGGAATTTGTAGCGCTCCTCCAGCTCGTCGTATTCCTGAATCGACTCGACGTTGACCGGCCCCATCGCATCGAGTTTCGTCTGCAACTCCGCCGCCTGCACCTCGATCGCGTCCCAATCAGTCGGCAACTGCACCTGCTCGCTGACGACCGGCCCGCCGTCGGCAACTGTGACGATAATCGTATCGTTCGGCAAATCCTCGACGTTGACCTGATACTTCTGCCAGACGCGGTCCCGCAAATTCTGGATTTCCATCCGCTTCTGCGCCAACGCCACATCGAAGCCAGATTTTTTGTTCTGCGCTTCCGCCGCCTGCAAGCGCAAGGCGCGCAGCGCGGCTTCCGCCTGCTCAATGCCACCGGCCACTTCGTTGCGTTGGTGTTGCAAGCCGGCAATCTGCTGCTGCGATTGCTCGCGCGCCGTTGCCACCTCAGTAATCTTCTGCTCCGACTCATCATTCTCTTGCCGGAGTAATTCGATGCGCCCGGTGCAGCTCTCAATTTCGCCAGTGCAAATCTGGATTCGTTCGCCGAGATCGCGGACGCGACCGGCAATCGGTTCGCGCTGCGCCTGAATCGCCGTGCGATTGTGCTGAATGCCACCAGCGGCCACGCGCAGTTCGGTCAATTGCGCGACCATCTGCTCGCGTTGCCCGGCCAAGTCGGTGACCGCCTGCTGGAAACCGGCCATCTGCTCGCGTAACTGGCTCTCGCGCGCCTGCGACTGCGCCAACGCATTTTGTAAATCCGCCCGCCGCTGTTTCTCTTCGACATCCTGCTGTTCAATGCCCTGCAACTCAAAAATTACTGTGTGAACTTTGCTTTCAAAGTCCCGGCGCTCCGTGTCCAGCGCGCTGATTTCACCTTCCCGTCCGGCGAGCGTGATGTCGTTGGCGTGCAATTCATCGCGCAACCGGCGCACCAGCACTTCCGACTCATCGCGCAAGCCTTCCAAGCCGGCCTTGCTCTCCGCCAAGCTGGCCGTCTGGACTTGAAGCTGACCAACTTCATCCGCGAGCGCGCTGATTTCGCCAATGTGGCTAGTCGAGACCGCGCTGAGCACACCGTGCTCGTTTAAAAATTCACCACGCAATGTCGCGATGGACAGCTGCGGCTGCTGCTGCCGGAGCGCCAGCGCTGCGTCCATGTCAGTGGTCACCACGACATCTTTCAGCAACGACCTGAGCAATGGTTCAAACCGGGCATCCCGCACCCGCACCACATTCACCGCCCAAGCCAAGCCGCCCACCGGCACTTCCGTTACCGGCATCTCACCGGTCGCGCATAACAACTCTGGCGTCGCAACGCTCGGGTTTTTGATGGTGCCGGCTAGCAAGCCGCGCGCCGTAGTCAAATCGTCGGCAAGAATGGCACGCAGATTGTGATTGAGCGCCGCTTCGATCGCCGGGCCGTATTGCGTTTCGACATCGAGAATGTTGCCGAGTGTGAGCCGGCCGTCTGGCGCGGCGAACATTTGCCGGAGCACTTCGAGCCGGGCTGTTTTCTTCGCGACCGCGGATTCCACGGCGTGATGCTGGACAGTCGTTTCGCGGAGTTGCCGGTGCAGGTCGGCCAACTCAGCTTCCCGGGCGGTAAACATTGTGCCGGCTGATTCAACCGACCGGCGCAAATCGGTCAGGCTGCCGTTAAAAGATTCGAACCGTTCTTTGAGCGCCAGGCGCTGATCTTCGAGGGTGCTTTTTTCTGTGGAAAGCTTTTCGGCGCGGAGCAGGTCGTGCTTTTTCTTGGCGTCCAGCGCGCCGAGTTCGTTCCGGTTGTGCGCGCTCTGGCTTTCGGACGCAAGCAGCGCGGCACCGGCCTCGTTTAACGCAGCTTTCTTGCCGGCCAATTCCGCGTCGAGCGACTGAAGCGCAGATTGCTGCACAGCCACTTTTTCCTGCTCGGCGGCAAGCTGAGCGTCAATCTGGGCGAACTCGGTGTTGAGTGTGTCGAGCAACTGCTCGTTCTGGCGAATCTTCTCTTCGTTGGCGGCAACTTCTAGACGGTCATCGTCAATCCGCTGGCTGGCTTCAGTAATGCGCTCGGAATGAGAACCGATGCGCTGCTGATGCCGGTCGCTCTCGTTCTTGAGTGCGTGGTCGCGGTTGACGGCGTCGCTTATGGCGCGTTCAATCTCGGCGAGCGCGCGGCGCAAGTCGGCAATCTGGGTTTCGCCGCCGGCGATGGCGCCGGTAAACTGCTCCGCCCTAGTCGCAATGGCGGTGATTTCAGCTTCGAGATTGGTGATATCAGCGTGCAGCAGATCGAACTTGTGGCGCTGGAGTCGCGTGTCGAGAGCTTTCAGCTGGTCGAAGATTTCCTTGTACCGGCGCGCCTTGCCGGCTTGGCGCTGCAAGGAAACGATCTGGCGCTTGACCTCTTTGATGATGTCGGTCAAGCGCACCAGGTTTTGCTCGGTGTATTCGAGCTTGCGGAGCGCTTCTTTTTTCTGGTGCTTGTATTTGCTGATGCCGGCGGCTTCTTCGAAAATCATGCGCCGGTCGTCGGGATGCGCGCTGAGGATCTGGTCAATCTGGCCTTGCGCCATCATCGAGTAGCTGGACCGGCCAATACCGGTATCCATGAACATCTGCTGGATGTCGCGGAGCCGGCACTGGGTTTTATTGAGGAGATATTCGCCGGTACCGTCCCGGTAAACACGGCGGGTCACGGTGATCTCGGTAAAATCGAGATTGACGCCCGGCAACGAGATCAACTTCGGATCCACGTCGGCAAAGGTCAAGTTGACCTCAGCGAGACCAATGGCCTTGCGACCTTCGGTGCCGTTGAAAATCACGTCGGCCATTTCGGTACCGCGGAGCGCCTTGGCAGATTGTTCGCCAAGCACCCACCGGATGGCGTCAGAGATGTTGGATTTACCGCACCCGTTCGGACCAACGACCGCGGTTACGCCTGGTAAAAAATTAAGGGTCGTTTTCTCGGCAAACGACTTAAAGCCGACGAGCTGCAAGCTCTTCAGATACATGAGTCCCCACAACTTTCATTTTTATTGCTAGCGAGTAAAATAGCCTGCCGAACAGCGATTGCAATCACAAAATCAAACACTTACGCAAGAAATGCACTGTAAATAAGTTGCGAATCGCCGGCGACACCGCTCATCCGCCAATTAGCACCGAATCGTGCTCGCGAAACAGAACCGGGACCACCACACACCCCGGCAAACTTGGCGACTGCCGAAGGTTTTGGCAATTACGTAACGCTTCGGCAATGGCGCAGTATAGCGTGGAAGCGTTCATGTCATCCTTGCTCACGTAGGCGGCACCTGCGGTTTCGAGGTAATCGGGCAGTTGATCCCGCGCCAAGCCGCTCATCACGACCACCGGAATAAAGACACCGTTGCGCCGAATCTCGCGCAATACCTGTCCGTTACCGCCATTTGGCAAACACCAATCAAGGATGATCAAGCAAAACCGCTGCGCCCGCATCTTCTCCATCGCCTCCAGACCGTCTGCCGCCGTCTCCACAACCATATCGCTGCTAAACGGCCACGCCTTGCCGAGGTAAACCATCGCGAGTTCCAAGTCGGCCGGACTGTCATCAACCAACAACACATTCAATGCCTTACTCGGCGATTGCAGTTTCCGCTCAGTTGTACTTGTGTCTGGCATCGCGTCACTCCCTGTCCACATCACAAGTTAATCCCCGCCATGGCAGAGTCAATCATGGCGCACCCTGATTTTGGTGTCGGTCTATACGCCTAGCCGGCCAGAGTGTGAACTTGCAATTCGTGGTGCAAAATACTGAGCGCGTAGATTGCCGCCGTCTCCGCCCGCAAGACCAACGAGCCGAGCGATAACGGCAGACAGCCGGCATTTCTGGCGGCCGAAATTTCCGCCGGCGTGAAATCACCTTCCGGGCCGATGAGGATCAACACCGAGGCCGGCATTTGCGCCGGCAAGAGTTGCTTCAACGGCAGCGCGCCCGGCTGCAACGAGGCAATGAGCTGCAAATCAAAATTACCGGGATTGGTAAAAAACTCCTGCGCCTTGCGCGGCGCCTCAATGACCGGCAACCAGTTGTTGCCGCATTGCTTGCACGATTCGAGCGCGATCTCGCGCCACCGGTCAAGCTTCGGCGCGTCCTCGTCAAACCGCACGATCGTGCGCTCCGACAAGATTGGCACAATCGCCGCCACACCGAGTTCGGTGGCTTTCTGCACGATCAAATCCATGCTTTTCTTCGGCACCGCCTGCGCGAGCGTGATCCGGCACCGCAAAGCCGGCGTACTCGATTGCGCCAGCACATTTAACCGAACCGCTTGATTGGTGATTTCGGTGATCGCGCACTGCGCCGCGTGCCCGCGCCCGTCAAAAATATTGACGGTGTCACCGGGCTTGAGCCGCAAGACGTGCCGGCAATGGTGCGCTTCATCTGCCGGCAAGGCCGGTTGCTGAAAGTTGGGAACGTAAAACCGGTGCATCGCTTACCGGCCGCCGAGGAAGCGTTTCACTTTCTCCAGAAAACCCTGGCGCTGCGGGTAAGCTTCGTCGTTGGCCAGATTGGAAAACTCTTCGAGCTTCTCGCGGAGTGGCCGGGACAATCGGCTGGGCACTTCCACCTGCGCTCGCACAAGCAAATCACCGGTCCCGTGGCCGTGGACATTGGGCAGGCCTTGGCCGCGCAGCCGGAACATTGTGCCGTATTGCGTGCCGGCCGGGATTTTGACCCGGGCGGAACCGTGCAACGTCGGAACTTCAATCTCGCCACCGAGCGCAGCGGTCGTGAACTGCACCGGCACCTCGCAAAGCAGGTCGTCGTCTTGCCGGACAAATAGCTCGTGTTCACGAACGCGGACGACGACATACAAATCGCCGTGCGGACCGCCCCGCAAGCCGGCCTCGCCGTGACCGGAACTGCGCAGCCGCGAGCCGTCATCTATGCCAGCCGGGATGCGGACTTTGACTTTCCGGCGTTGCTGGGTGCGGCCTTCGCCGCCGCACTTCCGGCAAGGATTGGTGAGCATGCGCCCGGCACCATTACAGCGCGGACAGGTGGACGCCACCGTGAAAAATCCGCGCGCGTGCGCGACTTGGCCGCGCCCGTGACAGGCGGAACAGGTTTCATCCCGTGAACCGGCCGCGCCACCGCGACCGGAGCAATCCGGACAGGTGTCGAGCACATTGAACGCGACTTCCTTCTCGAGGCCCCGCGCCGCGTCAATAAACTCCACTTCGAGATCGTACCGGAGATCGTTACCGCGGCCGGCGTGTTCGCCTTGCCGGGCTCCGCCACCGAAAAAACTGTCGAAAATCCCGCCGCCGCCGCCACCGCCAAAAACGGTTTCGAAAGTATCGCGCGGATCATGGAAACCGCCCCATTGTTGGCCGGCGCCGCCACCACCCGGGCGCGGCGCGCCGCCACCGGGCGCAAATGCAGCGTGGCCGAACCGGTCGTAGGCGGCGCGTTTCTGCTCGTCGCTCAAAATTTCGTAAGCTTCGCCGAGTTCCTTGAACTTCTCCTCAGCGCTGGCATCACCGGGGTTTTTGTCAGGGTGATACTTGATGGCGAGCTTCCGGTACGTCTTTTTGATCTCGTCAGCCGAGGCGCCGCGCTCGGAGCCGAGCACTTCGTAATAATCGCGTTTACTCATATCGCCGGTGGCGTTCCTTTACTGACGACGACGCGAGCGGGCCGCACCAAGCGTTCGCCGAGCCGGTAAGCACTCTGGAGCTGTTCGATGATTGCGCCATCGGGCTGGGCGGCGGACTCGATATGGCTGACGGCTTCGTGGAGGTTGGCGTCAAACGGCTCACCGGGCTTGGCGCTGATTTCAACGAGGCCGAATTCGCCAAGGGACCGGGTAAATTGTTTTTGGACTTGGAGCAAGCCCTCGTGTACCGGCGTGCCTTCGGCGCTGTGGTCGAGGGCGCGCTCGAGATTGTCAATCGCCGGTAAGAGCGCGGCGATGACGCCTTCGCGGGTATTGCGCACGAGTTCCTCGCGTTCGCGGCCGACGCGCTTCCGGTAATTATCGAAGTCCGCGGTGGCGCGGAGGAACTTGTCCCAGTTCTCGGCCACCTGAAGTTTGAGTTGGTCGAGTTCCGCGCCGGGATCGGGCGGTGGAATGATAGCTGGATTGTTGGATGTTTCAGTCATAGTAAACGCCGGCAGCCACAATGACTGACAGTTAGAGTTTTTTCAAGTATTTGACTAACCGCAGGGTATTTCCTTCAGCGGCACTGGAGCTGTCGACGACTTCGTCCATCAACTCGCGCATGTCGAAGTCGCCGATAATTACTGTGGCTTATCAGAGTTGGGTTCCGTGCGGGCGCGCAAGCCGGCGGTCACATCTTTAAATTTCGCCTGATTCCGACTGTCGACGCGAATCAGATTGGTGTGCGCTTCCAGCATCAAATCGGCGGTTTCATTTTTAACGACACCGGTAGGGAGTTGGACCGCATCCGGATCCGACAACTGTTGCAGTTGCAATTCAGCCGGCTCCGGCTCACTGACCGGCGTCAAATCAAACAACTGATCAAGACCTACCGTTTGTAAAAGCTCGAGATTCCGCGGGCTAATGTTGGCGAGGCGCACCTGACCGCGCGTGGCCGGCTCGCGCAGTTGCAGCCCAATACCGGCTAGCACGCCGAGGAATGTGCTATCCATCCCCTCACACTGACCGAGATCCACCACGAACTGCCGCGCACCATCGCCAATCATTTCCAGCGCATACCGGCGTAACGGCTGACCATTGCGAAACGTCCCGCGCCCGGCGACGCGCACGCGCACATTGCCGCTGCTACGGCCGACGGAAATACCATTTTTAACTTCAGCCATCATCGATTCCAATGCACGGGTAACATATGACCAAGAAACGGGTTTTGCAAAGTAAAGGAATTGTATGTAACTGCACTACTTCAGTCAATACCGGCGCGATAACCAAGACCGGTGACTGCCCGCCAAGTCCGACCATGCGCGTCCACCCGCAACGTCACCGGCGCGCTGAGTTGTGAAAAATGTTGCTGCGCCGCCGCCGGTAGCTCGTCTTTAAATACAATCACCGCCGGTCGCCCATCATACCGGTGCAAGTCCGTCCAGTACCGGTACCCCAATCCAGACTCGCCAAAGGCGTACCCGTTTACGCACTCCGCCGGTTGATGGAGATAATAACCCAATTCTGCCGCGATGTTGTATTTGTCCGCGCCGATGTAAAACACCTGCTTGCCGGCGCGCTCGCCTTGCGCCCGCGCCAACTCTGCCAACTCGCGCCAACCGTTGGCATGCGCATACGAAAACCGCACTGGTTTACCAGTCGCCAAGATAAAGTGAAAGAGCGTTGCCGCCACAACGAAAATCACCGCTAACGTCCACGTGCCGACGCGCCAACCACGCCGACCGGCGTCCATTGCCTCCGTCCACAACGCACCGCCGCCGAGCGACAGTGCGAGAAACGCCGGTGCCGTCCAGTTGATATGCACATTCGTCTTGAAACTCGCCGCGAAAAATAATCCGAACACCGGCAACCCAAACGCCGCGACGAAATTCCAGTTATCTTCCTGTCTGAGCCAACCGCGTTTCATCGCCTGCCAGCCCGTTACCAAGAATAATGCCAAACCGATTGGCGTCGGCATCAGCAACTGATAGAGCCAGAATGAACCGATGCGCCGGAGGATGTCACCGGATTGGCCGACGGTTCGTGTGGACTGAAAAGCGAACGACGCCCAGTCGTGTTGCGCGTTCCAAATAATCACCGGACTAAAAACCACCAACGCCAAAAGCCCAGCCCAATACGGCTGCGGTTTCTTCAACCAAAACCGGTACCGGGGCGACAGCGCGAGGAAAATCAGCAACGATGGCAGCAGGACCAACGCGTAATATTTCGAGAGCATCGCGCCGCCAAAACCGAGACCGGCTAGCGCCCAATACCGGTGACGTTGCGTCTGGACGGCTCGCGATACGGCAAACATCGTCACCATCCAGAAAAAGATAAAAACCGCGTCCGGTGTTACCAGAAATCCAATCCCGCCAAACACCGGCAAGATTGCAAACAGCAACGCGCTCGCCAATGCAATCCGTTCCGAAAACCAGGCCTTCCCGGTTGCCAACAGCAGTAAGCACGTCGCAATCCACGCCACCAGATTCGCAAAGCGGACACCGAGATTCGTATCGCCAAACAGGAACGTACCGGCACGCACACCCCAAGCCACCATCGGCGGATGATCAAAGTAACTTAAGGCCGGATGCTGGGCATAAGTCCAGTAGTACGCTTCTTCTGGAATCAGTTCCGTGCGGTTGGCCATGAACAGCCGCAAGCCGGTCAGCGTGACAATGACCAATAGCAGCGCCAGCCAGAGCCGTCGGTTGCTAATCACGGTAAACTCTCGCGGAGTTTCTGATTTTTCGCCCGCGCTTCGGCAGCAATCTTCGCCTTGAATTTTACCAAGCGCCCGCGCAGTGCCGCGTCGCCAGTCGCAATGATTTGCGCGGCGAGGATGCCGGCGTTTTTCGCGCCGCCGATGGCCACCGCCGCCACCGGCACACCACTCGGCATTTGCACGATCGAGAGCAATGAATCCAAACCGCCGGCGCACTTCGTTTCAATCGGCACGCCAATCACCGGCAACGGCGTCACCGCCGCCACCACGCCGCCGAGATGCGCCGCGCCGCCGGCGCCGGTAATGATAACTTGCAATCCGCGTGTTGCCGCCGTGCGCGCGTATTCGGCCACGTCGTCGGGTGTCCGGTGCGCGCTCATCACGTTCACCTCGCACACGACGTTGAGTTCGGCCAGCACATCTGCCGCCGCCTTCATCGTCGGCCAATCCGAGTCGCTGCCCATCAAGATTCCCACCAAAGGCCTGCCGGTAGTGTTCATAACTCTGACAAAGACTTCAAAATTGTTTCGAGTTCAAGTCTTTTATGTTCGCGCTCTTCGTCATCGGCCGTAGTTGCCACAGCCACCGGCGCGCCGACGCGCACCGTTGCCCGGCTAAATGGCAGCGGAATCATAAATCCATCCCAGCTATTCAACTCGATTTTGTGAGATAGGACGTACGAAATCGGGACAATCGGTGCGCAGGTAAGTTGCGCAAGGCTGATGACACCATCAGCAACTTTGTACTTCGGACCGCGTGGGCCATCGGGCGTAATTCCGGCATCGGCTCCGTCTTGAACCAACCGCGTAATCTCCAACAGTGCCGCATTACCACGCCGGCTGCTCGAACCGCGCACACAAATCAGGTTGAACCTTTCAAGTACGCGAACCAAATACCCGCCGTCTTTGCTGGCGCTGACCATGACAGCCACTTTTCCGCGCTGCAAAATATTCCAATATTTCCAAAACAGGTATGGAATCAGAAAGAGCCGGTTGTGCCACATTACAAAGATTGCCGGCTTGGAATGCCTATCCATCAATAATCTGTTCGGATCTTCAATGCGCCAGCGCAGCGAACTGCCGATGGCCAATATCAGGATTTTTAGAATCAAGCTGCTCATATCGAAAACCGTAAATCGTCGAGTCGCTTCATCGACGGCAACATAACATCACCCCACACCGCCCGGGAATATTATTGTTCGTTTGACGCGGCAGCGACCGCTTGTTACAAGCTATTAGCGACTGGCGCACCATGGCAAAAGTCATTCTCGAAAACGTTTGTAAAATCTATCCCGGCGGATTCAAAGCCGTGGACAATGCCAACCTCGAAATCCAAGACCGGGAATTTATCGTCCTTGTCGGTCCATCCGGTTGCGGCAAATCCACAACCTTGCGGATGGTAGCCGGGCTGGAGGAAGTTTCCAGTGGCACCATCTTGATTGACGGCAAGAAGGTCAACGACGTGCCACCGAAAGACCGCGACATCGCGATGGTTTTCCAAAACTACGCGCTCTACCCACACATGACCGTCTACAAAAATATGGCGTTTGGCCTCATGCTGCGAAAATATCCGAAAGCCGAAATTGACCGGCGGGTCCGCGATGCCGCGCAAATCCTCGGCATCACCGACGAACAACTGCAACGCAAACCCAAATCACTTTCCGGCGGCCAACGCCAGCGGGTCGCCGTCGGCCGCGCCATCGTCCGCCAACCAAAAGCGTTTCTATTCGACGAACCGCTGTCCAATCTCGACGCGAAGATGCGCGTCCAAATGCGCACCGAAATCTCCAAACTCCATCATCAGCTCAACTCCACGATGATTTACGTCACCCACGACCAGGTCGAGGCGATGACGATGGGCGACCGGATTGTGGTGATGAAGGACGGCTTAATCCAACAAGTGGCTGAACCGCTTGCGCTTTACGACAACCCGAAAAATATGTTCGTCGCCGGGTTCATCGGCTCACCGCCAATGAATTTCTTCAAAGGCGTAATTGAACAACGTGCCGGCGGTATTTGGTTTGTCGAGACCGGTAATGGTTTTGCAATTCGCATCAGCGATACTATCGCCGGCAAGCTAACCGGTCACCTCGCCAAGCCAGTCGTCTTCGGTTGCCGCCCCGAGGACATCAACGAAAAAGACATTGCAGGTTTTGCCAGACCGGACCAACTCGTAACCGCCACTGTCGAAGTTGTCGAACCGATGGGAGCCGAAGTTTATATTTATCTCAACACCGGCAAACACAGTTTCATCGCCCGCGTCAATGCCCACCAACGCACTGAAGTTGGCCGAAAACTAGTGATGGCGTTCGATATGCAGAAGAGCCACTTCTTCGACGGTGCGACCGAAAATCTCATCGTCTAGGCTATTGAAACCGGCTTAACGCCCAAGCTGCGTGTTCTCGAATCAGCGCCTCAGTGTCTGTCAGCGCGTGTTGTAACGCCGGTATCGCTGCCCGGTCGCCGGCATTACCAAGCGCGATGCAAATGTTCCGGAGCCAACCGCGCCGTTTCAGCCGGTAAATCGGCGTGCCGCGAAAGAAATTGGCAAACTGCTGATCATTCCACGCCAACATCTCCGTCAACGCCGGTAATGGTCGCGGCAAAATCACCGGCTTCGCAAACCGGTTCCACGGACAAATTTCTAGGCAATCATCGCAACCAAAAATCCGTCCACCAATCGCCGGCCGCAGTTCCACCGGTATCGAACCTTTTAGTTCGATGGTCAAATAGCTGATACACCGTCGCGCATCCAACCGGTACGGCGCCACAATCGCCTGCGTCGGGCAAACATCCAAGCACCGCCGGCACGTTCCGCACTGCTCGTCTGCCGGCAAGTCCGCCGACAACTCCAACGCGGTCAATACCTCGCCGAGAAAAATCCAGTTGCCGAATTTCTGGCTAATCAGATTAGTGTGCTTCCCAATCCACCCAATGCCGGCGCGCTGCGCCAAATCACGCTCGAGAATCGGGCCGGTATCCACATACCAAACGGCGTTGCCGATAAACTTGGCGAGCTGGGCGAGCTTGGCACCCATCCAGTCGTGATAGTCAGCGTGACCGGCGGCATATCGGGCCAGGTGCGCCGTGCCGGTGGTGCCGTAGTTCACACCAACGACGACAATCGACTTCACACCTGGCAGCAGCTTGCTCGGATCAGCGCGTTCATCAGCACGCCGCGCAAGATAATTCATCTCGCCGTGGCAACCGTCGGCAAGCCATTGGCGAAATTCGCCGGTATGTAACGGCTGCGCCGCGGTAGTGAATCCAACCAGATCAAAGCCAAGCTCAAAAGCCTGCGCTCGAATCCGAGCTTTCATCCGATAACTTGCCCGAGCTGCTGGCGCAGATTATCCGCCATTAATTCGCCAAACAATTCGTCGAGCTCACCGGCCATGATGGCTGGCAAATTTTGAATCGTGAGGTTGATCCGATGGTCGGTAACACGGTTCTGTGGGAAATTGTAGGTGCGGATTTTTTCGGAGCGATCCGCAGTTCCGATTTGGCTGCGCCGGGCCGCGGTCATCCTAGCGTGTTCTTGTTCCTCTTTGTGGGCGAGCAACCGGGAACGCAGGACGCGCATGGCTTTGGCTTTATTTTTCAACTGGGATCGCTCATCAGCACAACGCACAATGACGCCAGTCGGTTTGTGGCGAATCTGGACGGCGCTATCGGTGGTGTTCACGCCTTGGCCGCCGGGACCACTGGCGCGGCAGACGGTGATTTCCAAATCTTCCGTTTTGAGCTGCACATCCACTTCTTCAGCTTCCGGCAGAACAGCGACGCTGGCAGTGCTGGTGTGAATCCGCCCTTGGGCTTCAGTGAACGGCACACGTTGAACGCGATGGACGCCAGATTCATACCGCATTTTTTTAAACACGTCCTGTCCGAGCATTGAGAAAACGACTTCTTTCAAGCCGCCGTGTTCACTCGGACTGGTGTCCATAACTTCAATCTTCCAACCTTGCGCATCAGCAAACCTTGAATACATCCGAAACAAATCGGCAGCGAACAGCGCCGCTTCATCGCCACCGGTACCGGCACGAATTTCAATAATAGTATTGCGCGAGTCGTTTGGATCGGGCGGCAGAATCCCCAGCTGAATTTCCTGCGCGAGCTTATCGGCTTCACGTCGGAGCGCTTCAAGGTCGGCTTTGACCAATTCTGCCATCTCGACGTCAGCGCCGGCAATGAGTGCTTCGTTCTCGGCGATTTGTTTTTGGACAACGTGCCACCGGTTGTGGTCAGTCATCATTTTTTTGAGTCGCAGGAGTTCGCGGGCCAGCTCGCCGGCGCGACGTTGGTCGGCGTAAACCGCCGGATTCGACAGCTCGGCCTCAAGGTCGGCGGCGCGGTGCCGAAATTTATCAATATTAGGAACGTCGTTCATCGGGAAAAGAAAAAACACAGGCACAATGCCTGTGTTTTTTCACGAAACCGAAAACTACTGCGCTTTTTTGGCGTAGCGCTTCTGGAAGCGTTCAACGCGGCCGGCGGTATCCACATATTTGGCCGTGCCGGTAAAGAATGGATGGCACTTCGAGCAAATGCCGATGCGCATGTCCTTGTGCGTCGAGCGCGTTTTGATAATCGTGCCGCACGCGCAATGAATGACGGCGTCTTCGTAATTTGGATGAATCTTCTCTTTCATAGCTGGGAGCTGGTGAAGCTAGCGGAACAACTCTCCGGATGCAAGCGGAATTAATGGCCATTGACTTTACCGCTGCCACCGGCCAAAAAAGTGCCGCCATGAAACTTTACCTTATGACCGACATGGAAGGCTGCGCCGGCATCCTCAACCACGACGACTGGGTGTTGCCCACCGGACGGTTTTATGACGCCGGGCGTGAAATCTTGACGGAAGAAACCAACGCCGCAATCGAAGGCTTCCTAGCCGGCGGGGCCACGGAGATCCTAGTGAATGACGGACATGGGGCCGGTGGGATTGACCCGCTCCGACTACACCCGGCTGCGCAACTGTTACGCGGCGTGCCCCAACCGCGCTGGCCTTGGCTGTTGGTCAAGACGTTTGCTGGTGTTGCATGGGTCGGCCAGCACGCCAAGGCCGGCACTGATTTCTCGCACATCACACATACTGGCTGGTTCGACGTGATTGACCTGTCAGTGAATGGGTTATCCATTGGCGAATACGGCCAATTGGCGTTGTGCGCGATGGAGCTCGGTGTGCCGGCAATCTTTGCGGCCGGCGAACAAGCGTTATGTGAGGAAGCCGCCGCGCTTACACCCGGCGTCGTCACTGTCGCCGTCAAACGCGGCTTGCTTCGAGATGGTTTAGATCATCTCACTGAAAAAGAATACCGGGCCGCCAAGCTGGCCGCCGTCCACCTTTCGCCAATTGAAGCCCGGCAGCGGATTCGCGCCGGCGCGCAAGCTGCCATTGAAAAACTGCGCCACTCACCGGCAGCCTTCAAACATCCGGTTATGTCGCCGCCATACGTTAGCTGTGCACGCCTGCGCGGTGGAGTCGCGGAAGAAATTGCTGAACATCCCGCCAGCCTGATCGCTCTTTTCAATCAGCCGTGACTTAAACGCCCGTGCTCCATGTAGTATTCGGGCTCTCCGTCGCCGGCACGCACTTGCTCGCGAATAATGCGGAATCCCATCTTGGTGTACAATTCCACGCCTTTGGGGTTTTTCTTTTGCACGGTCAAACTCATCACCGGCGGTCCAACCGTCCGGGAAATCTCCAGCAGGCGTGATAGAAGTTGCTGGCCGGCACCCGCTCCCTGAAACGGACGCGCAATGCAAATTCCAAACCCGCTGGTATCCGCGCCGGCCGACCACCGGTACCACGCATAACCACCGATGCCACCGTCCGTCGTTTCCAGCACTAGCACGACCTCGGTCGGGCTGGATGCCTTGGCGGCATTGCTGAAAGCATTCTCACTAGTTAGCGGATGCGGACAGTAGAAGAACACATCTTCAGGTGGAATACCGGCGTAGAATTTAGCGAGCCCAGCGCCATCGGTCTCGGCCAGTGGCCGAATTACTGCCGGCGTTCCATTGCGCAAAACAATCGCCAGTGGCGGAAATTGGCGGTGATCTGCCGGCGTCATTTCGCGTTCCACAACTGAACGAGACATTGCTGGGCCGTGGCCACTAGCTTCTCAACGCCGGCGACGCTGACCACTGCGTACCGGTTGATGAGCGACTCATAGCCGCCGGCATCCCATGCCTGTTGCGTTACGAAATATCCAAGACAATCACCGCCTGCGTACACCGGGAACGTCCATGGGAATGGACTCTCCGCTTTGATCTTCAAGCCCCATTCGACGAAGAGTTCACCCGGCACGCTGGCAAATCCGATGTCGCCAAGCCGCCACGCTTGGACCAACGTGCGCGCCTCCTTGACGCCAGCTTGCCGCACCAACTCCAGCTCGCGGCGAAAATACTCCATCACCTCCGGCGACCATTGACTGGCTTTGATGCGCGCTTCTTGGTCAACCATGAAGTCCCGGTAGGGAACGGTTACCTCTTGTTTCAACACGCCAAGCGTCGGCTCGCCTGGCCGTGGTTTCCGCTGGTCGAGGCGCTGGATGATCACACGGGCAAGTTGATCGCCCACGAGCCGATGCGCTTCGTGGTCGCGCGTGGTGTCCGGCACGGTGGCGTTAATGTCGCCGCACGCGCCCGGCATGAAAATCGGCACGGTAGCCGCACCAAACCGTTCCCGCAGTCGGGCGGCAACCACGCCGGGATAATCGGCGCTGAACCGCGAGCTGAAATTCGCATTTGTGTGCACCGTAAAATGCCACAGGATTGCAATCGGCACACCCTGCTCGTCGTCGAAACTCAAAATTCCGACTTCGGGATCAATCGGCGCTGCCGAACCGAGGCATTGCACCTCGTCCTCGCCACCGTGCAACAACCACGTGTTAATCTCGCGTCCGTCCTTGTACTTCAGACGGCGGTTGTGAATCAGGGTGTTGCAATAACCGCGTTCGAAGCACAACTGTGCCGGTCGCCGCGCCGCGTCTGCCAACTCTACAGCGTGCGCAAACTGCTCTGGCAAACTCGCCACCCACGCTTCATTCGTCACGCCGGGAACCGGCCAAGTGAACGGCCCGGTATGGGTGTGACTCGCGGCCCAGACGATGTTGGACTCCGGTATCCCGGTGCGTTTGGCCGCCAACGCCACCATCGCGTCGCCGGCTTGACGCTTCAGAAAAATCAAATCCGCGAGCACATACGCCAGCTTCACGCCGCCGGCTTCGAGTACGACAGCTTTGAACGTCAGCGGATCACTCACGCCCTCTGATGGCCGCGGCATTAAGTTCCCGGCCATTGCCGTCCCGACCGGTGGCGTAATGTCCACTTCCGCAGCTCCGACGAGTAATTGTTGTGTCATAAAATTGCTCCGCTCATTTGTGATGACTGGCTAATACTGGAATATCCTCATCTAACATTTCACAGTAGTTCCAGAACACACAATTCTTGTGACCCAGCCGTTCCAGCAAATCCAACTGTTCGCTTAACTTGCGGGCATTATTGAGAAATACCGGGTCGTTCTTAGTCGCACCACAACTGTATTCGGCCGATCCTCGATTCAATGCGAGCCCCATCCAGATTTTGTCATCGGGATTGGCCACCAACCGCCGGCACTCCTGCGTCTCCAGTTCCACGATGCGTGTGTTATTGAAATAGGTCATCGGACAGGCGAAATCCAGCGCCCCGCGTTCCAACCATTGCACCCAGTCGGCCATCATCCCATCGCGGCTCTGGCAATAGTTCCAGCCATCAAAATACGGCACATCGACTTGATAAGGCTTGTAAAAATCGCGCCGGTACGGCATCCGCACCGCAGCGCTGAACGGCGCCCCCGGCTTCAGTTCGCGCGTCAAATCTGCCAGCCGCACTACCAGACTCGTCAGCGCTTCCTGCTTCCACTTGCTCCATTCCGGCTTGCCAATCGGCGCATGCGCCTTGCACCAGTCACAATAACAAACCGGGATCGAACGAAACTCCGTGCCGATTTGATGCGCGGGATCGTAAATGGTGTTCGCGTTATAAACGAAACTGTCTTCGAGATTGATGCCGTCGTAATCAAACTCCGTCAGCACGCGTCGCAGGTCGGCAAGGATGTAGTCGCACGCGGCCGGGTTCGCCGGACAAAGAACGTTGGCCGCCGAACCATCCTGGCGAACTTGCGTCAAGGCCCGCACCTCCGCCGGCATATGCGGCGAAACGTTCATCTCATCAATGCAGCCCTGCACTTGCACTCCTTGCCGGCGGGCTTCCGCGATGATCTTGCGCAGATTGTCTTCGTACTGCGGGAAATCAACCACTTCCTTCCCGTCAATCCACTTCGTCCCGCCGCGCCGTGAGATGTACAAAATGATGATGTCGATGCGAGCCGCCCGGCACCGCTCGACCAACCGCTGCGGTTTCTCGGTTCGCACCGCCCCGGCCCAAGTCCACATCGCCAACTGATTAAACATGATTGTCTTTTCGGTTGATTGTCACCCGCACAAAATGTCCCTTGCTGACTGACAAGACGCGAAACTCCGGGCCAGTCGCGCTCAGCCGGTATTCTACTTTTGCGACACCGCTCCGGCCCAGCAGTGCCGGTTTTGCTTCTGGTTGCACCCAAATTTGAAAGTGGCGCGTCACCACATACCCCGGCACGATCAACGTCCCGGCGCACGGTAATTCCGGCTCGGCAACTCGCCGTTTGAGAATCTCCGGTACGAAAACGTCATCGGCTTGGACTAAGTCCGGCGAGTCTGTGGTATAGCCGTGACGCCACCGGTGGTTGTCTCGCTCACGACTCAGATGCGGAATGCAGTTGCGGTGACCGGCCCGAATGAAGTCTTCATCCATAAAACCGGGGCACGCCGTCTCTTTCTCATCCCAGAAAATGTGGAACCGCGTCTGCGCGTTGTTGCCGGCCGCTTGGGTGAAGTTGCGCGCGGCGTAGGCGGCAGGTTGTTGACGTGGCGTGCCACCAACTGTGGAAACCAAAATCTGATTACAATCCGGTCGCCCTTTGGCGCGATAGAACTCCGCATAATCCGGTATCCCAAAGAAACTCGCCGCCACGCGAAACGTGTCTGGAAACCGCACAAAACAGGCGAAGGTATTGCCACCACCACCGCTGTAGCCGATGACGTTAAGGTTCGTCGCGTCCACTTGCTTGGCGAACTTCCGACAACAGAATTGCACCGCATCGTACACGTCCATCACATCCAGCCCGCCACTATCGAACTTACCAGCTGAGTCGCCGCGCCCGCGAATATCTGGCGCAACAGCAAAAAGGCCGCGCGCGGCCAACCGCAGAATATCTGACCGGCAGTGTTCTTTTTTTCCGCTGTAGCCGTGCAGAACGACAATCAGCGGAAGTTTTCGCTGTGCCGTTTTGAAGCAGACATCTAACAGCAACGGGTTCGTCCCATCAACACTACTGGTGTGTCGCAGGGTTTCTAGATGCATTGAGACCTCGATTAAACTTCGGCGATCTTTACCACGCGCCGTTCATTAGCGGACTTGATCGCGGCGAATGCAATTCGTGTCGCGCGAATCGCATCGTCTACGCCGCAAACTTGCGGTCCGTCGCCGTTAATCTCATCCACGAATGTATCAATCTGATGTGCCCAGCCCTTATCCGGTTCGGGCCGGAGCACGAGGCTGGTGTCATTCTTCGCAACAGCTTCCCGGCAGGCCTCCGCGCGTTTTTGGAGCCAGCCACTCAGGCCGAGTTCTTTACCGATTTCCGGGAACTGGTCGCGAATCATCGGAAACGTTTGCCGAGCCGGCACACCTTCGATGCCGGCAGTGCGGATTTCCAGCATGTGATCCACCACCACCGCGCCACCGTTGCCAAACACCTCGTACAATTCTTTCGGGTAACCAAATGTGCCGTTGGCGCTCATGCTAATTGTCGCCATCGCGCCATTCGCGTACCGGATGACGACACCGTGATTGAGCATCCCGGATTCCATCGCAATGACTTCGTCGGGCTCGGACGCCATGAACCAATTGCACACATCGGTGAAATGCGTCATCTCGAAAAGCATCGCGCCGTGCGGGGCTTGGACCTTGTCAAACACCCAGCCTTTCCAACTCCACCAATCATCGTTGATGCGCACCGACATACCGGGGACACCGTCCTCAGCGAGGCGCGGCCGGTCGTTGCCTTCCCGGTCGAATCGCCAGAGACAGGGCTGCGGCGCGGCCATGTGTTGCCGGAAGATTTTCTGACCGGCGATCATTGCCGGCGAACTACGCCGGTTGTGGCCGACACAAAATGGAATACCGGCTTGCTGGACAACCTCGCGAATCTTGTACATCTCGGCGAGGGTGAGCGCCAACGGTTTCTCGCAATAGACTGGTTTCTTGAACTCCGCCGCAATCTCGATGACCTCGAGCCGGATTTTTTCGGTGGTCGCCAGACAAATCACATCCACCGCTGGGTCGGCAATCGCATCCCGGTAATCCTTCGTGGTGCGGACCGGCTTGAACTTCTCACGGACGAGATCGAGCGTGGTATCGGTGCGCGCGCAACAGACTTGGAGTTTCGCCTTAGACGAACGGACAATATT